>NZ_CAXAVM010000207.1:0-12097 GCF_963972345.1 uncultured Gimesia sp.
GCCGCCCAGAACCTGAAACAGCTGGCCCGGTTCTATGAGCAGACCGGACGCAGGACATTCCAGAAGCACGCACTCCAACTGGCTGAAATAGCAACCCGCCGCAGTGAATCGCAAAAGAAAGCCGCACAAAAATAACGGCAGAGCATTCCAGCAAGATCGATTATTTTGACTGCAGATCAAAATCGATTGTATTTTCGCCTGCTTTCACATCAGCCGTCAGTGTTGTGTTTGCGTTGTACTGAGCGGGCACCTTTTCTTTGGGAACCTGCTTTTGTGCTTCCTTCGTTTCCAGGTTGCCTTCAGGAGCGTTAAATGTGGTAATGCTCACTGAGTGTTTCCCGATTTTGGCACCTTTGAGCGTTCCCGAGTAATCTAACTCATAGTGGCCCTCGGCATCAGTTGTTCCTGTGGAGGTTCGTCCGTTTTCTGGTTGAAATTGAACCTGGGCGTCTGCAAGCGGTGCGCCGTCGAGGGTAACGGTTCCGGTAACGGTCCCGGTTTCCGGCACATCATCGGGGCCGGAGCTGCAACCATGAAACAAAAACGAGCTGCAAATCAGTAGTACAAACATACGTAGTGGAGCGTTGATTTTCATGAGGAGCGTCTTATTCCTGAAAGATAGGTTTAAACGATGCAGAGGGCGATTCAAATCGACCGCTCGAAGTTAGCGAAAACACTCTGTTGTATCCACGGTACACCTGGCTTTTACCGGGAAATATTTTGAAATCTTTCTGCACCTCTCAGGGCAGATATACAAACCAGTATGCAAAGAAAAAACCAGGCCTCTGCACACCCGCGAGACCTGGCTTCCAATAACATTTGAATCAACTTTGATACTGTTCGATCAGTCAGCCTGAACCAATGATTCACTTTTGGTGGTGATGACTTCCATCAGTTCATTCCAGGATTTAACGAACGACTCTGCGCCTTCTTCCTGAAGCCGGGCGGCTAATGCCTGGTTGTCAACTCCGGTTTGCGTGAATTCATTGAGTATGGATTCACTGTCACCCCCGTCTACGGCCAATGCGTCTCCGAGTTCACCATGATCGGCAAAGGCATTCAGAGTCTGTTCAGGCATCGTGTTGACGGTAAAGGGCGAGGCGAGCGAAGTGATATACAATACATCGGAGGCATTGGGATCTTTCGATCCTGTACTGGCCCAGAGCAGACGCTGTGGACGGGCACCAAAGTTCAATGCTCGCTGCCAGCGCGGTGAACTGATCAGATCCAGATAGGCTTTGTATGCCTTGAGTCCAATGGCAATCCCGAGGCGATTGTGGAGTGTTTCCGGCACATCGTCGACAATGGCCCGGTCCCAGCGGCTGATAAACAGGGAGGCGACGCAACCGACGGCGGGATTCAGGCCTGCTTCAATGCGTCGTTCCACGCCACGCAGATAAGCTTCGGCAGCCGCAACATAATGCTCGCTGGAAAACAACAGTGTCACGTTCACGGGAATCCCGGCGAAGGTGGCTTCTTCAATCGCGGGCAGCCCCTCTTTCGTACCGGGGATTTTAATCAGCACGTTCGGGCGACCCGCGCGGGCATGCAGATCTTTCGCTGCCGCCAGGGTACTCTCGGTGTCATAAGCGAGCAGAGGAGAGACTTCCAGTGAAACCCAGCCATCAACACCATCAGTGCGATCCCAGACGGGGCGAAACAGATCGGCGGCCTGGGTGATGTCTTCGAGGGCCACCTCAAAAAACAGTTCTTCGCCTTCTTTGCCGTTTTTATATTTTTCCTGAATGGTACTGTCGTAGGACTGACTGTTATTGATGGCCTGATGAAAAATGGTGGGATTGGAAGTGAGGCCGGTTACCGAAAGTTCATCGATATAACGCTGCAGAGTACCGCTGCTGAGCAGATCACGCGTGATGTTATCGAGCCAGAGACTTTGTCCCAGGTTGTGAAGTTGCTGATTCGCATTCATCAGTATTACCTCCGGATTTGGTGGTGAATTTTGTATTAGTTTCAGATTTGTCAAGAATCTATTTTATTGTCGTCAAATTTCTCCGGCAATGGAAGGCTGAGTCCCAGGCCATCTGATCGGGTACGACAATATTTCGTGACGACTGCTGAGAAGATGCGGGATTGAAATTCAGTCGACTGGGAAAAATTCCCGGTAAGCATTATATTGAACTGTTCGAAATCCAGGTTTGCAGGAAGTGATATTTTTTCTCACTTCCTGCTGATCAAGAGATGGTAAGCGAATCAAAATTGTCGACGGCCGCAATTCTGATCAAGTTCAAATGAGAGAGAATCATCAATGAAGAAACAACTGCTCAGCGCCCTGTTTATTCTGCTCCAGGTACTGCCGGTCGGACTTTCCGCACGCGAGCAGGTAGACGGGAAGGTCACCCGCGCTGATGTCCTCGTTTATGGATCCACGCCCGGTGGTGTCTGTGCAGCGATTGCAGCCTCTCGCGAAGGTGCGTCAGTCATTCTTCTTGAACCGACCGGACATGTGGGGGGCTTGAATACAGGCGGGCTGAGTTTCAGTGATTCCAACCAGACTGTGCGCAGTACGCTGATGGGCCTGTTTGATGAATGGCACACGCGTATTGAACAGGATTATGCTGCACGGGGTATCCGGTTACCTTACCAGGTTCGAATCAAAGATCAGTCCAAATGGACTTATGAACCACACGTGGCGCAGCGCGTTACAAATCAGATGCTGAAAGAAGCGAACGTCAAAGTTCTGACGAAACATTCCCTGCAATCAGTCACAAAGGAAGGAACCCGGATTACGAGCCTCGCTGCTGGCAAAGCGAATTTCGCTGCCAGCACATTTATCGATGCAACTTACGAAGGCGACCTGATGGCAGCGGCCGGAGTCAGCTGGACGATTGGCCGGGAAGGAAAAGCAGAATTTGGCGAATCTCTCGCGGGTAAACGTTATCCGAAAAGCAGAATAGACATCGATGGATTCGACAGCGATGGTCAAATTCTTCCCTTCATCACCACGACTGATGCCGGCCCGGAGGAGGAAGGAGATTCCAATGTCATGGTTTACAGCTTCCGGCTGTGTCTGACTGAGGATCCGGCTAACCGCGTACCCTTCCCGAAACCGGATCACTATGATCCTGCCCGTTTCGAAGTGATGCGTCGTTTTGCCAAAGCGGGAGGTCGCCTGGGTTGGGACCTGTATCCACTGCCTGGTGGAAAGCTGGATGGGAACAATTCGATAGGCGGTCAATTCTCACTCGGGCTGGTTGGTGCCGGGAATGGCTGGAGTGAAGCTGACGCAGCGGGGCGAGTCGTCATCTGGGAAAAACATAAGCAGTATACGCTGGAGTTCTATCACTTTTTGACGACCGATCCTGCCGTCCCTGAGAAAATCCGGAAATCCTATGCCCGGCTGGGACTCTGCAAAGATGAATTTCCTGAGTACGGCCACTTTTCTCCTGCCTTGTATGTCCGTGAAGGACGACGCATGCGAGGCATGTATGTACTCAGTCAGAAAGATATTCTGGAAGAACCGGAAAAGCAGGACCCCATCGCGGTCTCTTCATTCCCGATCGATTCACATGACTGCCAGCGGATTGCCTTGAAGGACGGCGGTGTGATCAATGAAGGAACAATCTTTCCCGTCAGGAAAAGCAGTCCCAAACAGGGATACGCCTATCATGTTCCGTATCGATCCCTGTTACCTCAACCGGAAGAATGTTCTAACTTAATTGTGCCTGTTGCACTCTCCTGCACTCATGTGGGTATCTCATCCCTCCGTGTGGAACCGACCTGGATGATACTGGGACAAAGTGCGGGAGTGGCAGCAGCATTGTCGGCTCGCAAGGATGTCTCCGTTCAAGAACTGCCTTACAAACTGCTTCGCGATCGTCTTCTGGCACAGGGCCAGGTACTCGAATTGCCTCCACCCACGGAAGCGAACGAAGAGAGGCATTCGATCGATCCAAAGACTCTGCCCGGAATCGTGCTGGACAATCAGAGTGCCAGGCTGTCTGGTCACTGGAGCCATTCGACCAATTTCAAACCACATATTGGTAAAGGTTATCTCCACGATGAAAAGCGGGGCGACGGAAAGGCGATGGCTGTCTTCCGCTTTAAGGCGCCCCAGAGTGGACGCTACCAGATCCTGTTGGCATACTCGGCCCATGAGACCCGTGCGAAAAATGTTCCACTCACGGTTTCCTCCGGAACAGAAAAAACGACACTTGTTGTCGATCAGACCAAGGCATTGCCCCAGGGAAAACAATTCCGTCCGCTCGGTATTGTCGATCTGGAGGGCAATACGGAAACCACAATTACGATGACCAATGATAAAACCAATGGATTTGTCATCCTGGATGCACTTCAGTTACTGCCAGTCAAGTGAGGTGACTCTCGTGAACCGGATGTTTTGCGTCAGGGCTTCGTGAAGACACGCTTATGATTTACCCGTTCCGGCTGTGGTGAGAGTTGCAGGCTCCTGCGTGTGTGCCGAGTTGTTGCTGGCTGCGGGCTTCCGTGCGAAGCGTCGCAATACAACATAGAAAACGGGTGTCAGAAACAGGCCGAACAACGTCACGCCCAGCATACCGCTGAAGACGGCTGTTCCGAGTACCCGGCGCATTTCAAAACCGGCACCGGTGGCAATCAGCAGTGGTATCACACCCAGAATGAAGGAGAACGCCGTCATCAGAATGGGGCGTAACCGTAACCGGCAGGCATCGACGGCGGCCTGGAAACGATCTTTGCCGGCATCTTCTTCCGCCTTCGCGAATTCGACAATCAGAATCGCATTCTTACACGCCAGTCCCACCAGTACGATAAAACCAATCTGCGTCAGAATATTATTGTCCATGCCTCGAAACCAGATGCCGATGATGGAAAACAACAGACAGAGGGGAACAATTAAAATGATCGCCAGTGGCAGAACCCAGCTTTCGTATTGGGCAGCCAGGGTCAGGAACACGAACAGAACGGCCAGCGGAAACAGAAACACAATTGTATTCCCTGCTTGTCTTTCCTGGTAAGCGATCTCCGTCCAGGCATAACCAAAGCCCGGAGGCAGATTTTCGTCGGCCAGCTGTTCCATCGTGGTTAATGACTGCCCCGTGCTGTATCCCTGCATGGTATTTCCATTCAGGTCCGCCGCCGGGAATAAATTGAACCGTACGATGCGATCCGGGCCCGCTGTCCTTTTCAGTTCGACGACTGATCCCAGAGGCACACTCGTACCGCGGGCGCTGCGTGTCCGCAAACGCAGAATGTCGTCCGGTTCGTCACGGAATTCCGGTTCCGCCTGGGCGGTCACGCGATAGGTTCGTCCGAGGAAATTGAAGTCATTCACGTAGACAGAACCAAGATAGACCTCGAGTGCTTCAAAAATATTACTGATGGGAATGTCGAGCATCTGGGCTTTGGTGCGATCAACATTTGCATAAATCTGCGGGACGCTGATCCGGAAGTTGGAGAAGACCTGCACGAGCCCCGGCTGTTGATTCGCCTGCGCCACCATCCGTTCGGTGACCTGGTTTAACGCATCCACGCCGGCGCCCCCCTGGTCCTGCACATACATTTTGTATCCGCCGCCCCGTCCGATTCCTCGCACCGGTGGAGGCGGAATAATGAAGACCTCTGCTTCGTTGACCACAGCGACCTCGCGTCTCAGATCATTAATGATTTCATTGACGCCGCGTCCTCGCGCAGCCCGTTCCTTCGCATCTTCCAGTGGTAGAAATGCCACAGCGGCGTTGGGACTGATGGTAAACGTCGACCCTGACAGTCCGGCAATTCCTACCGAGTGCGCGACCCCGTCAATCGTGCTGCCAATCGCGGCAACGCGTTTTGTGACGTCATCGGTTCGTGCCAATGATGCCCCGTCGGGCAGTCGGATACTGACAATGATATAACCCTGGTCCTGGGCGGGGATAAAACCCGAGGGAACCAGGCCGAAGCTGAACCAGGTAGCGACCAGCAATCCGCCGTAAATCACCAGTGTCATGCCGGAAAGTCTGATGATCCGCGAAACGATGCCGGCATAAATATTGCCGGTGATGTCAAAAAAGCGATTAAACGAGCGGAAGAACCAGCCAAACAGCAGATCGACGATTTTGCCCATCCGGTTGCGTTCGGCTGTTTTGGGTTTGAGCAGCAGCGCACAAAGTGCCGGGCTCAAAGTCAATGAAACAAATGTAGAGAATCCCGTAGAAATGGCGATCGTGAGGGCAAACTGCTGATAGAACTGACCGCTGAGACTGGGAACAAACATCGTGGGAACAAACACGGCGATCAATACCAGGGTGGTCGCAATCAAAGCGGAGCCGACTTCATCCATCGCTTTATGAGTCGCTTCACGCGGCGAGAGCCCGTCCGCAATCAGTCGCTCCACATTTTCGACAACCACAATCGCGTCGTCAACCACGATGCCAATCGCGAGCACGAGACCAAACAGTGAGAGTGTATTGAGGGTCACACCAAACAGCTGCATGGCGGCGAAGGTGCCGATGAGCGAAATGGGAATCGCGATTACCGGGATGATCGTGGGACGCCATCCGTGCAGAAACAGAAAGACGGTCAGCACCACCAGGATGGTCGTGATATACAGGGTTTCGAAGACCTCCGCGATGGATTCTTCAACATAATCGGTCGGGTTGTAGGCAATTTCATAACCCACTCCGTCGGGAAAGTCTTTGTTGAGATTTGCCATGGTCTGCTTGACTTCATCAGCCGCATCGACGGCATTCGTTCCAGGTCGCTGATAGATGAGAATCGCCACGGCAGGCTTGCCATCCAGGTAACTGATGCGCGAGTAGTCCTGAGCGCCGAGTTCGATGCGGGCCACATCACTCAGACGCGTGACGCGACCATCGTTGCCGCGTTTAACCACGATCTGCCCGAATTCTTCGACTTCCTGCAACCGTCCCTGTGTGGTCACATTCAACTGAAATGCACCACTTTGATCAATGGGGGGCTGCCCGATGACACCAGCGGCCACCTGTACGTTCTGCTGACGGACCTCATTGACTATATCACCAACCGTAAGGCCCACGTGAGACATCTTTTCGATATCCAGCCAGACCCGCATGGAATACTCATTCCCACCGGCCACACGGATATCGCCAACACCGTCCAGTCGCATGAGCGAATCGCGAATCCGCAGAAAAGCAAAGTTGCTGATATAAAGCTGATCGCGACTGTTATCAGGGGAATTCAGATGCACCACCATCAGCATGTCGGGGATCTGCTTGCGGGTCGTCACTCCAATCTGACGCACAGCTTCAGGCAATCTCGCCTCGGCTACCGCAACCCGGTTCTGTACCAGTACCTGGGCATCGTCAAGATCAGTGCCCAGTTTGAAAGTCACAGTGAGTTGCATGGTTCCATCACTGCTGGAGGATGACTCCATGTAAAGCATGTCGTCAACGCCATTCATTTCCTGCTCGATGGGCGTAGCCACGGTGTCTGCAATCACCTGGGGTGTTGCTCCGGGATAACTGGCACGGACCACAATCGTCGGCGGAGCCACATTTGGATACTGAGATACCGGCAATGCGATATAGGCAATGGACCCGATTAAGACGACCATGAACGATAATACGGAAGCAAAGATCGGCCGCTCGATAAAGAAATGCGGAAATTTCATTGAGCATCCCCTGGAGCGTCGACAACCGCAGTCACCTTTTGAGTTCCAGGCCGGGGAAGCGGATCAGGGGCAGGGGAGATCCATTGCTCGGGAGGCAGCGGTTCATAATCGTCGGGCAATCCATCTTCGACCACTTCGATTGTTCCCTGCTGCGAAGTCACTTCCATTTCTGGGCGCGCCTGCAGCAGACCTTCAATGATGAGCGATTCGCTTCCGGATAATCCCTCGCGTACCACGCGCAGTCCGTCTACGATCGGCCCGAGTGTCACAATGCGACGCTGCACTACATTATCAACAACATGATAGACGTATTGAGACGACTGATCGGTGCCAATAGCGGAATCTGGAATCAGAACTGCCTCGTAAGAGGCACTGCCGGGAATCCGGATGCGGGCAAACATCCCCGGTACGAGTACCTGGTCTTTGTTGGGAAACACACATCGCGCCCGCATACTCGCCGTATCGGCATCAAAGCGGTTATCGACGAAGTCCATGTGTCCCTGATGCGGGAAGCCGGATTCATCGACCAGTCCCAGGAAAACCGGATTCTTGGCTTCGCGTGAACTGGCTCGTTTCCCTGACTGGGCCTGGCGAATGTATTTCAGAACGTCCTGTTCGTTCGCGTCGAAATTGCAGTAAATCGGCTTTACAGAAGTAATGGTGGTCAGCAGGCTCGAATTGGTCGTCCCGCCGTTGATCAGGTTGCCTTCCGAGACGTGTTTACGACTGATACGCCCGGAAACGGGGGCAAAAATCTGCGTGTAATCCAGGTTGAGCTGGGCCGTTTCGATTCCGGCTTTGGCTGCTTCGATCACCGCCATTGCTGTTTCGATCGTCGCTTTCGCAGAACTGATACCGGCCTGACTTGCTTCGTGGTCTGCTTTTGCCTGCAGGTAGGCGGCTTCCTGTTGATCCAGCTCATCCTGCGTTGTTACATTTTTTGATTTCAGGGAACGCGCCCGTTTCAATTGTGCCGTCGACAGGACCAGCTGCGCTTCTGATTGCTGATATTGTGCTTTCGCTTCCTCTAACTGGGCTTTCGCCTGAACCAACTGCGAATTTGCCTGACTCAACGCTGCCCGCGCGCCATTCAGTTCTGCCTGATAGGGACGTGGATCGATAATAAAAAGCAGGTCCCCTTTGTTGACGATTTGTCCTTCGTCAAAATGGGTCGATTTTAAATAGCCACTGACACGCGCCCGGATCTCAACGAAATCAATCGCTTCGAGTCTCCCCGTGTACGCATCCCACTCCACGATCTGTTTGGTAACCGGTTTGGCTACTGTGACGACCGGTAATACTTTCTCAACAGGGGCGGAATTCTGCGAGTTGCAACCAGTGAGGGCAACACAGAAACTGAGTAAGAGTACCGTCATTAATTGCGGTAGAAAATTCAGGTGACGTATCAAGGTAACAATGCCTCCGCACAGGCAGGGATGTCCTGCCACATGTCGTAATTCGGTTGATCTCGGGTGAGCTGTGTAGGCGGGTTTCAGCAGACCGTAAGCCTGACTAATAGTCTTTGCGGGAATGATTTACATGTAGTCTATGTCTGCGAGGTGAACAAGGCAACTCAGCAAAATGGAAATTGGGAGAAAAAGTTTGAAAGTCAAAGGCTTGCAGGTTCCAAAATGAAAACCAGAAACAGACTTCAGGTGACGCATGTACTGACAGCGAACTGTTTACGGTGTACTCAACAGGTTGATTCCTATAGAATAAATGACCCTGATGCGCATGGTTTCCGTGACGCATCCAACACCATCAAGGGTGTCAACGTACTTTCATATACAGGACTTCTGATAAATATCTCCAAGAGGAAATCACTCGATGTCAACATCTCAAAAAATTACGCGCCGCAATTTTATTCAGGGAGTCGCCTTCGCAGGGGCTGCCACTGTTTTGAGTCCCTCGGCACATCGAGCATTCGGATATCAGTCGCCTAATGATCGACCGGTTTTCGCGACGATCGGTCTGCGGAACCAGGGTTGGTCAATTACCTCGAAGTCATTCAAATTCGCAGATTTTGCGGCACTCGCTGATGTGGACGCGAATGTACTCGGTGCAAATGTCGAAAAAACAGAAAAGAAACAGGGCAAGAAACCGGACGCCTACAAAGACTATCGCAAAGTGCTGGATCGAAAAGACATTGATGCCGTGATGATCGCAACCCCCGATCACTGGCATACGAAAATCGCGGTCGAAGCGATGTACGCCGGGAAAGACGTCTACTGTGAAAAGCCACTGACGCTGACGATTGACGAAGGCAAGTTGATTGAAAAAGTCGTGAAAGAAACGGGCCGCGTCTTCCAGGTGGGTACGATGCAGCGATCGGAATCGGGACAGCGGTTCCTGCAGGCGATCGCGTTGATCCGCGATGGTCGTATCGGCACCGTGCAAAAAGTAACCTGCGGGATCAACGGAATGGAAGGCTCCCCGGTAATTCCTGTCACTGCAGTTCCCGAAGGACTGGACTATGAATTCTGGCTGGGGCCGGCTCCCAAAGTTGATTACCGGGCTCTGCCTGAAATGCGCGAAGGATATGGAGGTGGCGTTCCGCTTTACAGCAACTGTCATTATTCCTTCCGAAACTGGCACGAGTATTCTGGTGGAAAATTAACCGACTGGGGTGCGCATCACGTCGACATTGCCTGCTGGGCCCTGGGTGCCAGTGATACTGGTCCCAGTAAAGTTTCTCCCGTGGAATACAAATTACCCGTCGAATATAAGGACGGTTTCCCCACGGTCAACGATCAGTACAATGCCGCCACGGAATTCAAAATCAAAGTCGATATGCCCAACGATGTAGAAATGATTATCACCAGTGAAGGGGATAATGGGATTCTCTTTGAAGGTACCAAAGGCCGCTTCTTCGTCAACCGCGGGAAAATCGTCGGGGCACCTGTCGAAGCGCTGAAAGACAATCCCTTGCCGGAAGGTGCCATCGAAGAAGTTTATGGCGGCAAGGTGAGTGCGAACCACACTGCCAACTTTATCGAAGGCATGAACTCACGCAAGCAGCCCATTTCCGATGTCTGGTCGCATAACCGCATGTTGGAGATCTGTCATCTCTCCAACATCTCCATGCGTCTGGGACGTGACCTCAAATGGGATCCCGTAAAACGCGAAATCATTGACGACGCCCAGGCAAATTCGTTCCTCTCGCGTGAAAGCCGCAAGGGTTACGAAATCAACATGTAAAAAGTGAAGTAACGGATGTAAGAATCTGCTGAAACCGGAATTCCTGCCACAGGGGCTCCATTCCGGTTTCAGTTTTCTTTCCTGGCTTCAGCGGGTGAGATCAGACTGTCGTGGTCTTCGTCCAGTCGATCAGTATCAGACGCAGTTTAACAGAATACCTGAAAAGCTGGCTTTCTCTGTCTGGAGAACTGGCCGGCATTCAGGGGTTAAGCACTGGTAAGTCTTGAACATTCTTTTGAGGAACCTCATTATTTCTCTGAAGGTGTTCTCGGAATGCATCAGCAAGCTGCTGGCCTTGCCAGTCTGCTTTCTGACCGGCACCATATATGGTCCGCTGAAGTTCCTGAACTGCCGTTTTGAGTTCTTCACTGATTCTCTGTCCCGATGCCTGGGACCTTTCCCATTGCTGCCAGGCCGATTCTGCAGCCCCGGGGTCATTTTTATGGCAGGCGGATAACAGTGCCCTGGCTGCCATCTTCTCAGATGGGTTCCAACGTTGTCTGAGCTGATGGAGAACGCTCCTGATTCTGCGCTGCTGCCAGTATCCGATTCCCAACAGCATCATCAGTAATCCCCACCAGGCGTACGACAACGTTCGCGTCTTTTCTACCGGAAGCTCTGATTTAACGGTTGAAGTACTTTTGACTTGAAAGGTGACTGCTGGCAATGTCTGCGAGCCGAATTCTTTTTTCTCCGGATCCCACCACTGGTACCTTATCGCCGGTAACGTCCAGTTCCCAGGCTGCTGCATCTGATAGGTAATGGTGTCGCTGCGTATTCCAATGAAATCGCCGCGCTCGGTGCGGTCAGTAACTTGAGGACGATTCAGATAGATTCGAATTCCTTTCGGCACGGTTCCCGGAGGGGGGGCTAATGCCATCCCTGTCACGTTATCTGCAGTCTGGGTAATCGTGCGACGAAACACAGCTCCCTGCTCTGTGACTTCCGGCTGAGGGTCCCAGCTTTCCGTTATCTTGAGTGATGTGGTGGTGACCAGAAAATCGTCCCGGGAACTCCCTTGGGGACGCTCTACTTTGATTTTGACAGCTGGAACCTGAGCCGTCTGGTCATGTGACGGGCCGGTAAAACCATTGCGATGACTGAAGCGTACTTCAAAGACCGGGATTTCAAGAGTTCCGCTCTGCTGGGAAAACAAGGCAAATTCATGCGTCTGTACAAACCACGAGTCCCCATCAATCTCTTCAGAAGAAACAACGGGTCGCCCCGTCTTAACGATGATCACGCGGGGAATTTCAGGCAGGGTAAAACTGGCGGCACCCGAAAACGAACCATTCGCACGCAGCTGCACGGTAA
>NZ_CAXAVM010000208.1:0-12043 GCF_963972345.1 uncultured Gimesia sp.
ACCTGCTTCTTCAATTGAATCACCTGGTCCTGCACCGCTTTGAGCTTGTCTTCCTGCAGTAATGCGAACTGTTCCTTCAGTTTAATTCGCTTGGGCCCCTGTTCTAATTTCTGATTCACATCATGCAATCTCAGATACAAATGATGTAAAGCTTTCAAACTGGCAGCAGTCGTCGACATGTTAAAGAACTCCAGAAACGCTCAATTTTGAGGCAATTAAGGTAGCGCCTCAGTGCTTTTATCTTGTTATAAAGATTTTTGTACTAAATAGCCAGACATACGCTGTAAAACTGATTGATCTTCTCAGGTCTCCCGGGAAAACGGGACTTCCGTCCCGTTCTGATCAAAAAAAACGCCGATCAGAACTGATCGGCGTTTGAATTTCAAATGCTGGCAGATGCTGTGGCATCCGCCGTCTCTTCTTCGGTTTCCCCCTGACCCCATTCCGGAACCAGGCCTTCTATGAAACCCTGCAGCTGTTTACTGCGGACAGGATGCTGTAGTTTTCTGACCGCCTTGGCTTCGATCTGACGCACACGCTCACGGGTCACTTTGAATATCCGACCGACTTCTTCGAGAGTGTAGGTGTAACCATCTCCCAGGCCGAATCGAAGTTTAATGATTTCGCGTTCACGGTAAGTCAGTGTTTTCAGAACATGGTCAATTTTGTCCTTGAGCATTTCCTGGCTGGCCGTATTCACCGGGCTGTCCGAATCAGAGTCTTCAATGAAATCACCGAAGTAGCTGTCTTCGCTCTCACCTACAGGTCGATCCAGGCTGATGGGATGTCGCGAAATTTTAAGCACACGTCGCGTCTCTTCCAGGCTGATGCCGGCGACTTCTGCTGTTTCTTCCAGAGTGGGTTCCCGACCTTTTTCCTGCAGTAACTGTTTACTGACCTTTCGCAACTTCGACATGGTCTCGATCATATGCACGGGAATTCGAATCGTACGAGCCTGGTCGGCAATCGCACGGGTAATAGCCTGACGAATCCACCAGGTAGCATAGGTCGAAAACTTATAGCCCCGTCGATATTCATACTTGTCGACTGCACGCATCAGGCCGGTATTACCTTCCTGAATCAGATCGAGGAAGCTTAAGCCACGATTGCGATATTTCTTGGCGATCGAAACGACGAGTCGCAGGTTACCGCCGGAAAGTTCACGCATTGCCGTTTCATAATCCAGGTAACGCTGCTTGACGGCTTTAATGCGTTCCCGCAGTGTTTCCGGAGTCTCCATGGTCATCGCGACCAGGTCCTGCAGTTCCCGCTCGAGGTTCGCGCGGTCATCCTTGGAATTTTTGATTCGCATATCGCCCATATCGCGAATTGAATCTTCCAGTTCCGTCATGCGGTGGGAAATCTGCTCCAGGCGTTTCATGCCAATCTGCAGACGCTGAGTCCGCAAGCTCAACTCTTCGATCAGGGTCGCCATTTTGCGACGACGTTTCTGCAGTGCCGCATAAGCTTCCGTGCGTTCGCTTTTGCTCAACTCCGGATTGACGAACTGATGGAAATCGGCGGCGTTTTTACTGCTCAGGTATTCGAGCGTCTTAAGGTTGTGAGGCATCCGCCCGAGAATCTGGTTCTTCTCGAGACCTTCTGTGACGGAAACCTTGATGGTCCGGTCAAAGGGAAGTTCGCCTTTATGTACCTTGTCGAGGATTTCAATCGCCTGACGCATCGCATAGTCGCTGCTTAATAATTCACGACGGAAGCGACGACGGGTGATTTCAATTTTCTTCGCCAGACGAATTTCTTCATCCCGTGTCAGTAGAGGAATTTCCCCCATCTGCGTCAGGTACATCCGCACGGGATCATCGATCCGCCGGGAAAGATCATCTGAGGAGCGGGAGCGGCCTTTGGCCTTTTCCGGCTGTAAGATCGTGATGATCTGATCGGGTATGATGTCTAACTCAATCTCCTCAATCGTCAGCAGGAGATTATCCAGCTTCTCGGGATTCAGCGCTTCATCAGGCAGATAGGCACTCACCTGATCGTAAGTCAGGTAGCCCTGTTTTTTGCCATTTTCAATTAGTTCATTCAATCGGGCGTCGAGTCGGTGCACGTTGCTTCTCCCAATCAGTCTGGTTAGATTCTCTAGTGAATTTTTTTAATGTTTCGTTTTTGATGAAATTCAGATGCTTGACGTAACAGTTCTTTTGCATCAGAACTCAAACTCTGGTTCTGGGCCTTCTGGAACAGCAGCCCTTTGTTTTTTTCGTGGTGTTTCTGTTCATCCCGCCATTTGAGATTCTTGATGGAATGCTTTAAAAAATGGGGAATTCCCTCAAGTGGTGCCGGATCATCAAGCAGCTTGGCGTGAACTGCTTTCTCACGGGCATGGGCGTCAATTTTGACAACCAGCTGCTTCAGATCCGGATCATCAATGCGATCCAGGATGCGATTGACATCCGGTACAATCCCCTCTTCAGTCAAATCGATGCTTAACTGATAAAGAAATCGAAGCTGGGGATTTTTCAGGTTGGCAGGGGAGATATGCTGCAGAATACGAGTGACACATTCGGGGTACACAAAAATGATTTCAAGAAGTTCGCTCTCAAGTTGATTGTCTTTCGTTGAATTATCTGCTTCCTGGGTGTATCCGGAAGTGTCAGTCGGTCTCGGAGTCGAGTTAGATTCGCTGGAGGAGTGATTCGTTTTCAGACCCGGGTTTGTTTTTTGTTTGACTTCACTCAGTCGTTTTCGGACAACTGATTCGTGTAAACCCAGTCGATCTGCCAACTTTCTTAATATGATGTCTTCACGAATTTTGCCGGTTAAGTTGGGGCTTGACGCCAGTAACTCCAGCATCTCTTCTAAAATTCGGTGCTGGCCGTCAATTGACTCCAGTCCAAATTTCTGGAGACAGACATTCAGCTTGAAATTCCAGGCTTCCGGAGCATGCGCGATCAACTGCTTCAACTGCTCGGCTCCCTGTTCTTCTAAAAATTCCGCAGGATCTTTCCCTGCAGGCAGTGTTAAAATTCGTAAATCCACTTCCTGAGCGATGAATTTGATTAAAGATCGCTCGGCAGCCTGTTGGCCCGCATTATCACCATCAAAAACTAATACGACTTTTCGCGCCAGACGTTTGAGATAAGAAACATGCGTTTCCGTCAAAGCAGTTCCTAATGTCGCGACCACGTTCGTCACGCCAAACTGATGTGCTGTAATGCAATCAGTATACCCTTCGACGACAACGACCGTTTCTGTTTCACGAATGGTCTGGCGCGATTCGTCCAACCCAAACAACAGCTTACTTTTAGTGAAAATAATGCTTTCAGGACTGTTAAAGTATTTGGCAATCCCGTCGGACGCAGAGCCGGGCAGGATCCGTCCCCCAAACGCAACAACCCGTTTCCGTTCGTCGCGAACCGGAAACATGACCCGATTGACGAAATAATCGGAATAGCGTGACTGACCTTCCTTTTTAAAGATCAACCGAGCTTCTGCCAGCAGGCTCTCTGGATAAAAGGACCGGGATCGATTCACCAGCCATTGCCAGTCGTTGGGGTGAAAGCCGAGTCGAAACTGCTGAATCGTTTCTTCTGTGTAGCCCCGGTCTTCCATCAGATAACGACGGGCCATCTCCCCTTCGCGGGTATTCATCAGACAGTCATGAAACTGCTCTTCGGCCCATTTCATCACATCGAACAAGGTCGTCTTTTCCACAACATTCGAGCGGGAGGCAGCGTTTGACTGTCCTGAGAAACGGGGCATTTCCAGATGGGCTCGTTCGGCCAGAATCTTCAATGCTTCAAAAAAATCGACATCGTCGTATTTCTGAACCCACTCATAACAGTCTCCCCCGGTATTACAGACCCAGCAGCGCCAGGTCTCACGATCGGGGTAAACAAACAGCGAGGGATTATGATCATTATGAAACGGGCAGATGCATTTGAAATCGCGGCCATTGGGAGTCAGCTGGACTGACTCGGAAACCAACTCGACCAGGCTTGTTCTCTGGCGGACCAGTTCTTTGAAATTTTGATCAAATCCTGGCGACACCAGTTTCTCCTGAACAGTTCAAATAGCGGCCCCAGAAGTCACTTTTCTTCTATCAGTGAAAAGTGAACATACACACATGTCACAAGAGGGCTTCCCTGCTCAGCTTTGCGTACTCAATTCTACCCCATAGATCGGGCCGGTCAAGAAAATCCCATTCACGATTCCCGACTCTGATCGTTGCTTAAGCTCAAAATTTATATAATGTTACAAGAACACCTAACCATACAGGTGCCTGTAAAACCATAAAGCAAACCAGGCTTCTGCCAGTTGCTTAAACGGTATAGTCGGAGTCGGCTTTCTCGAGGGGGCAGACAGGACTAGACAGTTGGTTTATATGAATTAGTCCTATTATAGCTGCCCCATCGCAGTCTGCAATCATGGCCTCAAAGAATTCCTGTCGTCAGCGCAGCAACAGAAAATTTCCGCGCGGGAGAACCCGCTGCTTCTGAGCATTATTCGGCAGCTGCTTCCTGGGGAGCTTCGTTTTTCACGAGTTGAAAGAGCGAGATATTGCCGAATTTTTCATTGCATTTCGGGCACTTGGTTTTAGCAATCGCTTTACCGGCCTTGCCCCCGATTCGCTCTTTTTTACGGGAATCTTCACTGACGATCAACTGACATGCCTGGCATTGTCTGCCCGCCAGCGTCAGTTCGATTTCAGGATCAGCCTCGTAAAATTCCAGGTTTTCGTTATCCAGAACCTCAAACGATTCCTCACTGTAGTGGCAGGTTACCTGTTGCATCTGATCTGTCAGCGGGACTCCTGAATCCTGTCCCAGTTGATCGATGCCATAGAATTCCGACAGTGCTTCCACCAGTTTGCGATATTCGCTGAGTGAGAATGTCAGGTACTGATTTTCCTTGGAATCTTCCTGTTTGGGCAGGGCAATCGCAATCCGACCTTTTCCGAACACAGGGACTCCTGCGAACACCGATTCATGATCGTACATCGTGGGAAACACAACGCGTAATTTGGGAATCTTCTCAGCCGGGACGATTTGCACGCTGGCTGCCGGAATTTCGCCTTCGTCTTTTTCTTCGCGCAGGTGTGCAGCAATTTCTGCTCTGGCTTTCTCCAGTTTGTCTTTGGAACCTCCGCCGAGAAGCCCACCTTTGGCCAGAACCAGTACGAGCATCTTTTCAGGAGAAATCGCCAGATCGACCTGAGTAAACGTCTTTTCCAGACTGTTTGGTTTTAATTTCAGCTTGGTAGGGTCAATCGCATGCAGTTTGATCCCTTTGAGCCAATGTGTGTAAGCCCCGGCGTTGAAGCCTTCAACACCTTCTGTTCCTGCCTGTGCGTCTGCAGTCGCTGTCTGCTCTGCATCTTCCTCTTTGGGAGCGCCCTGGGGCACCAGATACATCACATTACAGGCAGGACATTTTCCAGCCGCACCCCGATATTCTTCGCGAACTCGAATACGATGCCCATTCGGACAATATACGACGATGCCGCCTTCAATATTTCCCGCCTTGCGGCGTCGACGACGTCCCCCTTTGCGCCGTTTCTTCTCTTCTTTTTCCTCTTCGATGGCAACGTTAAACAAAACGTCACCCCCGGTTGCCACGGAATGATCTTCCGCCGGGGCATCGGCGACCTTTTTGGCTTTGTCACTCGGTGCGGGTGCCTCGGATTCTGTTTCCGCTTCTGTCTTTTGACTGGCTTCTACCTGCGATTCTTCCCGTGCCAGGGGAATCGTGGTCTGTTCCTCTTCTTCCGGGGAATCCGTATCGCCATCCATCTGGAAATCATCGTCACTGGCTTGATATTCAGTCACGTCGATGCTCTGATCCAGCTCAAAATCGTCGTCGTCCCGATCTGAATAATCAGTCATCGTGGCTGTGGAACTGCGGGATTCCTGCTCTTCCGACTGGTCGGTTTCTTCAGGTAGCGGACTGAAGATCATCGGTGCCGGATTCTCCTGCATTTTCCGATAGGCTTCGGCAATGTCTTCCCGCATGAAGGAACCGCAATTCCAGCAGCGGACAAGTCCCGTACGAACCATTTCGTTACACAGCGGACACGGTATTTCCGAAGGATTTTTATTCTGTTCATCCGGAGTTATGCCATTTGACATAATAAATCCCTGTTTGGATAGATAATGACGTGAAAGTGAAATTAGAAAACAGATAAAATGTTTAGTGCTTCTGCAAATGAATTATGATCAGGATTCGCAAAGATTAAGAAATGTCAGAAGCACAATGCAGGTCAGCAGTAAGATAATAAGATATTTTGGTAAACTGGAACATCTGGCAAAAAAAGTTGCGCTTCATCCAGATTAACAAAGCGACAGGCTGATTGCAGTAATGTTTTCCACTTTTAGTAATATTATAATCTCTCAGACCTCAGACTACCCTTTACTCAGAAAAAAGAGTCGCTCAAATCTGAAGAACGGTTATCATAAACCTAGTTTATTCCCTTTCGAAATCAAGATGAAGATTCGGTTTAGAGGAATCTGAATTGCTATTATAGAATAATCAATCCCACAGGAATGCTCAAGGGTACACATACCTGGCTTCATTAAACCCTGTAACCTGATTATTCGAAACGAGATCCTGATCACATCGGATCCTGTCAGCAGACATTATACATCAGCGAAACGTTATCTATAAGTCCCCTATCTCGACAGAAATTAAGCCCTCATGCCCAATGTGGAACAATATCTTAAACCGGAAGTCATTCAGACGGTGGCGCGGCTGGATCTGCGGGCCAAATTCATCGTCGAAGGCTTTCTGAGCGGTCTGCATGCCAGCCCCTATCATGGATTCAGCGTCGAATTCAGCGAACATCGCCGCTATTCGCAGGGAGATGACCCGCGCGATATCGACTGGCAGGTCTATGCCAAAACAGACCGGTTCTACATCAAGAAATACCAGGCCGAAACCAATCTCACCGGATACCTGATCCTCGATCTCTCTGAAAGCATGGCCTACACGTATCGCCAGAAGCTTTCCAAATTTGATTACGGTATCTGCCTGGCCGCATCCCTGGCCTACATGATGATTCATCAACAGGACCCGGTGGGACTGATTACCTTCGGAGATCGGATTAAAAACTTCCTCCCGGCCCGCAGCAAGCGCGGGCAGCTGGGTAATATACTGGCGATGCTGGCGAATTCGCACCCCAGCGGGACGACCGAGATCGGGCAGAATATCCAGCAGATCGCCTCGATGGTCAAACATCGCAGCCTGTTAATGATTTTCTCAGATCTGCTCACAGACCAGAAAAGTGTACTCGACAGTCTGCAGCGTTTGAGATATGCAGGTCATGATGTCATCCTGTTTCATATTCTTGATGAAGCGGAAGTCTACTTTCCCTTTGAAGGAATGGTCGACCTGAAAGAGCCTGAAGGGGGCGACTCCCTGGTTCTGGATGCAGAAGGCATGAAAGCCGACTACCTGGAAGCAGTGAGTGAACTCCGAGGAACTTACAGGGAAAAACTGCTCGCGATGGGCGTGGATTATGTTCCCCTCGATACCAGTATGCCTTTTGACAAAGCATTGATCGAATATCTCTCACAGCGCAAAGCCCGTTTCTGAGAAGCATTACAGAATCCCCTCGACCTGCAGAACCCGGTGCCGCCCGAAGTCGTTCCGGAATCTATCCGCATGAACACAAAGCCTTGTCAAATGTAACCGACTCCCCACTCGTCGGGGTTAAGTTATACGGATTCGTAGTTGTATACAGGTTGCAGTGACCACGTTCTTGAAATCTTAACCCAGTATGCCACTCTAATAGCTTGCAAGTGCTGCTCTGCAATTTTAGAGTGTTATTCACTTTGGATCATTGTTTTCGAATGGATTCCTGAGCTTCTGGCCCCTGTCATGGATGCTGGCCTTGCAGTGATCTGCTGCCTGCTCTGTTTTTTCATTTCCTTGTCAGGAAGTTGAAATTTTTACCAACAGAGCACTGAAACAAATCGTACTAAACTCGCAGATTTTCTAGCGTTAGTATTTGTTGGTTCTTTTTTAGGACTGAGAAACCGTTCTTATACTGCTTATAAACTAACTACAACAGTGGAGCTAAGAACCGCCAATGGACAATGAGTCAGTGATTCAGATTAGCAATCTGACAAAGATCTATCGTGATTTCTGGGGCCGCAAAAAAGTTCGCGCACTCAATTCATTAAGCCTGGAAGTAAAAAAGGGAGAGATCTTTGGTCTGCTGGGCCCGAACGGCTCCGGTAAAACGACCACGCTGAAACTGCTTCTCGGCCTGCTGTTCCCCTCGGAAGGGGATATTAAAGTTCTCGGCCAGCCAGCCTCGAACGTGGAAAAAAACGAACGCATCGGCTATCTGCCTGAAGAATCCTATCTGTACCGTTTCCTGAATGCGGAAGAAACGCTCGATTTCTACGGACGATTGTTCAAGATGTCCGCCAAGGAACGCCGCGAGCGATCAGCCGAGCTGATCGAAAAAGTCGGCTTAGGTCACGCCAAACGCCGCCAGCTCAAAGAGTATTCCAAGGGGATGACCCGCCGAATCGGTCTGGCCCAGGCGCTGATCAACAATCCCGACCTGGTCATGCTGGATGAACCGACCAGTGGTCTCGACCCGCTGGGAACCGACGACATGAAACGCATGATTGTCGAACTCAAGGAGCAGGGTAAAACCGTGCTGATGTGCAGCCACCTGCTGGCAGACGTTCAAGATGTCTGCGATCGCATTGCGATTCTATACGGCGGTGAACTCAAAGTGATGGGACGCGTGGATGACCTGCTCAAAGAACAGGAAGAAACACAGATCCTGACTTCGAAACTGAGTGATGAAGCCATCAATGAAATTAAACAGGTTGTCGCGAAACATAATGGTACAGTCGATACGGTCGATCATCCCACGGCGACTCTGGAATCTCTGTTCCTGAAAACGGTCCAGGAGAGTAAAGAGCGACCCGGGCAACGCTTCGTTCCCGAGACGGAAAAGAATAAAACGGCAGAGTAAGCTGACTGCAGATTGTGCATGATGCTGCTCACGATCATTGACTCTGGCTCTGCTGCAGAAATCGGCAGACATCATTTCCGCTGAGATGTTATTCACAGAAGTAAATCATTATGTCTTTTGATCCGATTCCTTATGACACGTTTAGTGCTTTCATACATTTCCTCAGTGTATTCGGAAGCGCCATGCTGCTCGCGTTGATTGTCTGCCTGATTGTGGGGGTGATTACCCGTGGTACGAAAGGAATTACCGATGTCTTCATGGCAATCGGCGACTTTTTCGTCCAGATCTTCCACCTCTCCTGTCGCCGCATCTGGTCGCTGAGCGTACTTACGATTCGCGAGTCGCTGCGACAGAAAATTCTGTTTGTCTTCATCATTTTCGCCGTCCTGTTCATGTTTGCCGGCTGGTTCCTCTCGGGGGCCGCTGACAGACCCGACCTGCAGATACAGTCCTATATCGACTTCGTTTTAAAAGCCATCAGCTGGCTCGTGATACCGATCATGCTGCTGCTGGCCTGCTGGTCACTGCCTGAAGACATCCGCCTGAGAACCATTCATACCGTTGTCACGAAGCCCACTTATCGAATTGAGATTGTCATGGGCCGGATGCTGGGGTTCACCCTGCTGGGCAGTGTCATTCTGCTGGTGATGGGCACCGTCGGCTATATCTGGATCAATCGACAGGTCCCGGAATCCGCACAGTATCAACTGGTTTCCAAAGTTCCCGTGTACGGTAAAATCGCTTTCACCGACCGTGAAGGCGCCCCCACGACAGCCGGGATTAATGTCGGGGACGTCTGGATGTACCGCAGTTACATCGAAGGTGCCACCAAAGCCCGGGCAATTTACACATTCGAAGGGATCGATCCCGGTGATGCCATCGATGACAAGCTGGTTCTGCAGTCGTCATTCGAAGCCTTCCGCACCCATAAAGGAAACATGGAAAAGGGCGGGATCCTCTACCAGTTCATCTTTGTGAATGAAGACAAAAACCTGCGTGTGCCGACCAGGCCCCTGGTCAACAAGGAATACTCGGAAAACGTTCTGGAAGTGAATCGAAAAATCAAAGACGATGATGCCGAGGGCGGCGAGGGAGTCGAACTCGATATCTTCGATGACCTGGTTGATAAAGACGGCAATTTAACCGTCGAGGTCCAGTGTCTCGAAGCGGGACAGTTACTGGGCATGGCCCGTCCCGACCTCTTTGTGCGAACTCCGGACCGTGCCTTTGTGGTCGGGTATTCAAAAGCGGTACTGGGTATCTGGATGCCGATGGTGCTGGTCATCATGCTGGGCGTCACCATCAGCTGTTTTGTGAAAGGCCCTGTCGCCATCCTCACCACGCTGACTGTGGTCATGGTCGGATTCATGTCGAAAGAGTATATGAATGAGATTCTGAGCGGCAAAATGGAAGCCGCCGGCGCGATTGAAGCCTGGTATCGACTGATCACTCACATGAATTCTCAAACAGAATTACCCGCTGGTCCCGTAAAAGTAATAATCGAAACGGTCGATGCTGGTATTATCAACTTCCTCTGGCTCTGCCAGCAGGTGATCCCCAACTTTGGCATCTTTTCCAATATGCGTGAATATGTGATTAAAGGTTTTGATGTCTCCTGGAGTGCAGCACTGCTGCCGGGGATCGCGACGACCGCGGCTTATATTCTTCCTTGTTTAATTGTTTCATTCTATAGCTTGAAGCTTCGCGAATTGGAGGCGAAATGAACAACCTCTCTTCCAAACATCGTAAACTGGCATACGTTATTGCCATCATTATCCTGCTGATCCCGGTGATCTGGCTGGGTATGCCTTCCACGGGTGAAGAAGGTTCTGGTGGTCAGCTGGCCCAGTTACGTGTCAAACATGAACTGGGGGAAAGCACACTGGGTGACGTTGATCCCTCAAGTGCCTCCATGAACTTCGTCCTGCTGGGACTGCGCGGGATCGCCACGAACCTGCTCTGGATCGATGCCAACGAATACCAGAAGAAGAAGGACTGGGCGAAACTCCGCTCAACCGTCGATTCCATCATTCTGCTGCAGCCTCACTACATGAAAGTCTGGGACTTCCAGGGCTGGAACCTGGCGTACAACGTATCTGCAGAATGGGATGCCGTCGAAGACCGCTACTTCTGGGTCAAGGAAGGCATCAAGTTCCTCAATGAAGGGGTCACGCGTAATGAGCGATATCCTGAACTGGACTGGAAAGTCGGTAACCTGCATGGCCAGAAAGTAGGACGCTCTGATGAATGGCGCCAGTTCCGCCGCTTCTATAAAGTCGACCCTGATACCGAACGCTACGAAGGGGGTCCAGACCCGGAAATCAATCCCGATCGCCTCGATAACTACCAGGTGGCCAAAGAACATTTCCTGATCGCCAACGATAAAGAGCTCAAACACAAACAACATCTGCAGATGCGGATGCTGTTCCGTGGTTCTCCCTGGCACGCCCAGTTCGACTATGCCAACGCCATGCAGCGTGAAGGTACCTTCGGCAAACAGCGTACTGATGCCTGGAAACGGGGCTTTGATGAATGGACCGAGATTTACGGCCGCGAAGAGTTCATCACTCCTAAAGGACCGATCGTACTGGAATGGACAGACGCCGATATCAAAGCCCTGGCGGCTCGTGATGAATCGATTACGGAAGAAGATGTACGTCACTGGACGAATCGCTACCAGGATACTTCCAATTATCGGTTCTGGCGAACCCGCGCTCTTTCCGAGTCCGAAGAAACGACGATCAAAGCTCACAAAGATATCTATGACGGCGAGCAACTTTTCCGCAGCGGTAAATTTGATGAAGCCAAAGCCAAACTGGAAGAAGGAATGGCCTTGTATGCGACCGTCCTCAACAAGTATCCCAGCCTGTTATCAGAAGACCTGGCTATTGAAGAAGGTCTGCAGGCCGTCATCCTCTGGCGTTACATCCATGACCTGAAAGGTCTGCAGGTACCAGCCAGCTTCCCGCTGAAACCGTTGTGGAACAAAGAACAGGGCCGGGTTCCTGAACTCGAAAACGACCTGCGTCGTCGTTACGGAATTCAGTAAAATCCAATCGGTCAGTTAATCAAACCGAAAAGAGCCAGCTG
>NZ_CAXAVM010000209.1:0-11929 GCF_963972345.1 uncultured Gimesia sp.
GTGCGAATGTCAGGATAATGCGACGTTCCGTATCAACGACCCACCCGGGCATCATCATGTGCTTGCCATCAGCGTAGAACACGATGACGTGAACCGCGGCCTGCTCAAATGAGCCGGCAATGTCTTGAGGTACTGTTCCCCCCATCAGGGCTGCCGAATTCGATGCCGGAGGTTGAGCAGTGGGAGTTTGCGGAGCAGGTCGTTTGACTGGTGTTTCTGGTCCCTGCTGTGCCCCCTTGCCAGGAGTGCCGCCCGGATAATCAAGTCCCCACTCTTCATACTCGGAAGCATCAGAGATCGGGTCAGCTGCGACAGCGAAACTTGGACCGCCCAGAGTGTTGAAAACAACGGCTCCACAAAGCAGGCTTTTGACCAGTGTTTTGTTGCAGAATTGTCGAAACAGTTTTGTGTTAATGTTGAATGTCATGTCAGGCTCCAGAAGAAAAAGGTTGTGTTTTTTTGAGGTTGCTCTCGTTGAGACAATTCCCTTACACGCCCCCCTCAGAGTTGTGACACTCCAAAGAAGTTTTTTTTCATTTTCCTGATATTTAGAGTCCATTCCGCGGAAAAAATGTCCCGAATTCGTTCAAGAAACTCCGGTTTCACCTGCGTATTACCAGACACATAAATACACACAAAACATTATAATTATAAGACTTACAAGGTATCCTCATAGCAAGAACGAACTGCCCTCTCCAGTATAAAAAGGCTTTCACTCGTTCCTGACGGAAGCATTAAAACGGACGATGCCCTGCTGGCCAAATACGTCCTCTATTAAAAAATGAGAACCGGATTCTGCGGGATCAAATACCAGATGAAATTCATACAAAACCTCACGAACGTACGCTGCTCCTGAAATATGGTCAGCCGCTCGGAACTGCGATCAACGAACTGATCACGAACGTCACTCCCGGGACCTTCCATTGCTGGATACGGGAAGAGAAAAAAGGACGGAAGAAAATTTCATCCGTCGGCCAGGAAAGAGTGCAGTACTGCGAGAACTGGTTCTCAAGATCGCCCGGGAAACAGGGTTCGGCTATACTCGTATCCTGGGTGGACTTTAGAAACTCGGCATTTCCCGGATCTGCCGTCAGACTGTGAAAAATATCGTCAAGGAAGCAGGGATCGAGCCGAGTCCGAAACGAAGTACCGGCACCTGGGATCAGTTTCTCAAAACTCATGCGGAAACTCTCTGGGCCTGCGATTTCTTTACGAAACGAGCGGTGACACCGCGGGGGCTCGTCGATTTGTATGTGTTGATTTTCATGCATCTTGAGACGCGTGAAGTCTTTGTGACACCTTCAACGCGAAATCCAGATTCTGTCTGGGTCACAAAACAAGCGAAAGCGTTCGTAAACCACGGTGCTGACCGGGATGAGAAGCCGATCTGTCTGATTCATGATCGAGACACAAAATTCTCGCCGAGTTTAAGCAGTTTCTGAAAAACCAAGGCATCCAGCCGAAGAGGCTGCCAATCCGTTCTCCCAATCTGAATGCCCGGGTCGAAAGGTTTGTGCAAACGATTGAATACGAAGCCTTGAACCATTTCATCGCATTCGGCAAGACACATCTCGATTATCTTGTTTCGGAATTTGTTGATTATTACTACAAACATCGAGCGCACAGTACACGAGAACATCTGCCGCCCTGCTGTGCCGAGCCCCCGCCAGAATTCGAGACAATCAGACTCGATAAGATCCACTGCGAGGAACATCTCGGAGGACTGATCAGGTCGTACGAGCGGATTGCGGCATAGATCGATTCGAGTACAAGTCATTTCTTCAGGCTCAGCGTACGCGCGTTCGCTCCGAAAAAGTCACAACCAACATTCCTTCACGGCATACTTGCCCTGACCCACGTCAGTTCTTTCACCAGATTTTGTTTTCAAAGATCAATTGGCTACGGGACTTAACGTTCGACAGTCTATTTGTTCCCGACGGTGTCTGTCGATTGATGACGCACGCGACTCAACAGTAAAGACTTCTTGCGTCGTCTCATCAAAACCTCCTGTGCACCAGGAGGATTATCGGGTCGCGCAAAAAACAACGCTAAGTTATTGAAATCAATAACTTAGCGCGTTTGGTCAGTTTGAATGCGGAGAGAGGGGGATTCTCTGACCGCTGATTTGTTGCCGGGTTTCCCATGTGTTTGAGACTATAATAATAGACTTATTCTATCAAACGTCAAGAACTTTTATCAGGAATTAATTCATTTAAGGCAAAAACGAATGCCACAAAACTGCCACAAATATTATGAGCAACTTGATAGTATAGTAGAACCACTCTCTCGCCAGCTATGACCGGTTGGCCGTGCGCAGTTCGTTATCTCCAACAGTGAATTCATCCCGAAATCAATTTCCCAATATGGAAGAGTCATTTCAGACGGTGATGATTCACTGTGTTTCGTTGCCGAACGGACTGCATTTTTCTCAGGCGTGAGAACTCGCGCAACAATATCAGGATTTCATAATAAACAGCACAGTCGGTTCATTATTAATTGCTATTTACTTTAGTTGTTTGTTGAATTATGCAGAGTCCCCAGTACTGCAACAATGCAAACATCAAAACAATATCTGCTAAGATTGATACTACCCAATTACCAGTCGAGTTAAGAGTTGCGATAGCCCAAGACTGGCGGACTCCCAAAGAGTGAATTATGCGGCCAGTTATTGAGTGTATATTCTCTCGAACTGGTCGGGACATTGATAGTTTAATGTTTGATGTAAACGTTTTGAATTGTAGAACGTTTCGATGTAGCGGAACAGGGCCGAATGTTTTCGCTTGCGATTATAAATCGTTTCGATGTAGACAAAGACGCTCAATCGCGCTGTCTGACGAGTTGTGTACCGTTTGGCCAACTCGCGCACCTCCCCCAAGGATAGTCGTTCAGGATCATAGTGGATGCAAATTTGGTCCTGACTCATGCCCTTGTTGTCCGTCGCATGGGTGGTCTCGATCCCTTCCTTTGCGGTCAACAACTCGGTTAGTCGCTGAACACAGGCATCTCGTATATCCGACACACTGGGCAGAACCAGGTCAATATTTTTTCTCATCTTATCAGTCATCGTACTGTCCTATTAAATTGATTCTTCGCTGATGCTGCGCCCATTCCGGTCTTAATCCGTTTCAAGCCGTCGCCGTTGTAATACCAGCCACGGCAAATTCGACAACGAATGTCGAAGCACCGACAAGTAGAAACTATGCCGCTCTCGACCATTCGCAGTCATCACCGCCTACGTTGTCCTCGAACTGTTGGAAATTAGACGACTGCGGCGGCCGCGGGGGGGAGCTGTGAAACCTTGCGTGCAATGTATCCCAATCCAGCACGAGTGCGCCGCCCGTTGCTTGGTGCTGCTTTTCCCAATCCATCAAGTGTTGGAAGCAGGCGTGGTCGATGTAGCTCAAGCCTTTCAAGTCGATGTGCAGGACTGTACCCGACGGCACTGCTTCCAATGCCGCCGCCAACTTCGGCAGACGGATGAAGGTCGCCGAACCTTCCAGCACTAGCGTTCTACGATCACCGTCCGGGTCGCAGCGATGGGAAATTGAAAGCCTGGAAAACGTATAAATTAACTTTATGATAGAGAATCCGATTCCAACTAATACCCCTGT
This sequence comes from uncultured Gimesia sp., assembly GCF_963972345.1. Classification (NCBI taxonomy): domain Bacteria; kingdom Pseudomonadati; phylum Planctomycetota; class Planctomycetia; order Planctomycetales; family Planctomycetaceae; genus Gimesia; species uncultured Gimesia sp. The sequence goes on from NZ_CAXAVM010000209.1 coordinate 3,612, forward strand.
GAGCAAGTCCAGCGTCACCACAGCACAGGCCGTGATGACACAGATGATTCCCTCACTCCGACTTTCTTGCCACAACGCTCGAATCGCACGAATCCCTAGCAGTTTGACGCCGGTTAACACGAGTAGTGCGGCAAGAGCGGACGTAGGCAACATTCGAAGCAATTGGGGAAACAAGAGAGCAAATATCAGCAGCCATGCACCGTGAAACACTGCTGACCAACGGGTTCGAGCACCTGCATCAACATTGGCCGAACTGCGAACAATTACTCCTGCCATTGGCAACGCACCCATTAGTCCGCAGATAGCGTTGCCGACACCCTGAGCCGCTAACTCGCGGTCATAACGGGTCCGAGGGCCTTGATGCATTCGATCGACGGCGGCGGCAGTCAAAAGTGTTTGTGCACTCGTGACGAAGGCGACTATCAGTGCAACCTTCCAAACCGATGGACTAGTGAGAATCTCTGGGAGCGAACCAAAATTAACCCATTTGACAGCCGCTCCCAAACTGTCAAACTCGACCCTCTCAATGGGTAGCGCCAGGAAGGCGGAAACAGCCGTTACAACAACGATCGACACGATGACAGCCGGTACCGCCCTGAGTTTTTCCGGAACGATCCTCTTCCAGAACACCAGAATGAGCAGCGTGGCGGCACCAACGAGGGCAGCAGAAAGGTGCCCCGGGTGCCCATCGTGGCCGACGAAAACATGCGTCAGAGCCCGTGGAATGTTCACGAAGTTCACCAATGGATTTCGGTCGGGAGCATCGTCCAACGCGACATGGAACTGCTGGGAGAAAATGACGGCCCCTATTCCCGCCAGCATGCCAAGTATGACAGCGGGTGACACGGCTCGAAACCACTGTCCGAGCCGCAGGAGTCCAGCGGCGAATTGAATCAATCCAGCCAGAAATACAACGACTCCTAACATCCCGATACCCTGTTTCTCGACAATGTCGAGCAGGATAACAATGAGCCCCGCCGCGGGCCCGCTCACCTGCAATGGGCTGCCGGCAATCAATCCTACCAGAATTCCGCCGATGATGCCGGTGATCAGACCGACTTCCGCTGGAACACCGCAGGCCTTGGCAATAGCCAGGCACAACGGTAGGGCAACCATAAAGACCACCAATGAAGATGGAATGTCGCTCTTAAGTACCTCGAACCATTTCGGAGGCTTAGCGACTCGCGAAGCCTTCGGCGATCCCATGTTTTCGGGCGACCGTGAACTCGTTTTAGAATCAGGCCGGTCCGCGTGGACAACCGGCGTCTCCGCTAACGGCGCGAAGGCTTTGCTTGCTTGATCGTAGGCGAGCACGTCTCCTGTTTCGAATCGCAAGACCCAGGCGTGCAGATGAAGGGTGCCGGCAGTCAAAGCAGCAGCGACCGCTGGATGTTTCGCCAGGTTTTCGACCTGTAAGAGTACGTTCCGCTCGACTGCTTTGTTCCACAAGGCAACTCCTTCTATACTGGGGTGTTCCCTCCGGATCGTCTCGCTAGTCTCAGCGACTCGGGCTAGCCACTCGTTCGTCTTGCACAGATTGACTGCTTTTTCCGGGTGCAGGATTGCACGAACTGAACCGCAATCATAATGCCCGCAGATAATGATGTCAGTCACACCAAGTGCGGAAACGGCGTATTCGATCGTAGCCATTTCACCGGTCGGACCATCGCACGGATGAACCAAATTGACCGCATTCCGTGTAACGAATAAGTTCCCTGGATCAGCCTGCATAAAGATATCGGGAAGGACGTGGGAGTCCGAGCACGTAATCAGAAACGCTTGTGGTTTTTGGCTCTGGGCGCTCCGCTCGTATTGTTCACGTCGTTCCCACAAGACATGGTTCTGGAAATGTTTCAGCCCCTCAATTAGTTTCTTCATGTGAACATCCTGTTCCTTCGCCAAGATTGGGCAGAGGCAGACAGGCTGTGACTGCCCCGACTTAGTCCGGTTTGACTCGATCCGTGACCTAGAGGACTCTAAGGGACCGATGTATGTCAAGAGTGAGTAATAACCGACGACGTAACTTATACGACGGTCACAATTTACCAATGAGTGTCCCATCTCGTGAACGCGCGTGACTAAACCGTTGTCAATGCGAGATGATTCGTATGAGATGGGGAAGCTTCACCGTCGAGTAGTACAGGACGATGGGCATCACCCAGACAACCTCAACAAAGTAGGATGCAGAGCACATGAAGACGGTCCCTAAGGGACAACACCGGTGCATCGGAAATTAGCTGCGCGATATTGGATGAGCCAATATACTGGTAGCAAAGATTGGCACCGACCATCGGCAAAACAGGATTTTCCTGGGAATCTCGATGGGTCTGTTGAATGCGCGTTGCCGGAAATGCTGTGAACTCATCACGAGATTCGCACGGGCACTTGGGCTGAGAGGGTAGACCACCACCCGATGGTAACTTCTTAACCGGAATCGGGCAGCATGGCTCGTAATCTAAGTCACCGATCGATGCTTGCGAAGCTACCCCAAGAAATAATGACGAGAAGGGTTGAAAATGGAACGGGCAGGGTAACACCCCAACCGCTGTCGAGAAGATAAGAATAGTAATCAACCCGATCCGCTGCATATGCATCTACCCTTCTGTGAAGACGAAAATGAAGTCAATATATGCACATTAAATATTCAAGGCTATCATTTCATCGGTTGGATGGAAAGTGGGGGTTGAGTCTAAATTTGGCATTCTCGAGATTATCGTGTGCATACAACATTTTCCTTGCAAAAGCAAAAAACGCCGGGGCAACATTTAAGCAATCTGGCGGAATGGAAAGCCCACGGAAACGGCGCAAAATATTATTCTGGTGGGAACGAACTTTAGAGTAGAGTCACTCACGTAAGGTTGAGGGCAAGGTTAACTCAATTTATCCATCACCACAATTTCTCCTTTCTGAAGAAGAACAAACAGTAGTGTTGCACGTCGACATTGCTCTGTTAGCTTTATTGTCCGCTCAAAGCCTGTCCGCGGTTGCTGGTGCCACCCACGCCTTGTGAGATGTCCTGAACACTGTTTAAACCACCAGAGAGGACCATGCCGTTCACGCGGACTTCGGACTGTCGCAGGTTGATCAGCGAGTTGACATAGTTGATGTTGGTTTCGAAGTACGTGCGACGTGCGGTTAAGACACGCAGGAAGTCAAACTGCTGGCTTTCGTAACCCTGGGTGGTGAGATCGAGGTTTTTCTGAGCGAGGGGCAGGATGTCTTCCCGATAACGTTCGACCTGTTTCAGCGATTTCTTGTAGTCGCGGTAAGCCTTGGAGAGTTCGACTTTGAGAGAGAGCTGCAGACGTTCAACTTCTTTGACAGAGCGGTTGTATTCGGAGTTGGCTGTTGCAATATTCCCCTGGTTGCGGTTGAAGATTGGAATGGGGAGGGCGATCTGGACGTTTGCGATATCAGAGCCGGTGGCGTTGTCATGAGCGGCACCGATCTGGGCGAGGAGGTTCGGCATGGCCTGAACTTCCTGACGGGAGATCTGAGCGCGGGCCCGATTGACGCGTGCACAAGCTGCCTGGATTTCCGGGCTGTTGGCGACGAGATTGTTGTAGGCTTCGTCCCAGTTCCATTTCACGGAGTTAACGTCGAGTTCTCCGGTGAAATTATAGTGAGACAGGTCGGGCGTACCGACGAGACTTGCCAGCTGCTGCTTGGCAGATTCAAGATCGTACTCGGCGTTCTGACGGAGGATACGGACTTCTCCCAACTGGACTTCGGCCTGCAGAATATCAGGCTGGGCAGCCTGTCCTGATTTATAGAGCGACTGAGCAATTTCGACACCGGCTTCCGCGACTTTCTCCAATTTCAAAGTGATTTCCTGCCGCTTCTGGGCACCGAGGGTGGCGTAGAACTGCGACTTGACATCGTTGCTGACGCGAAATCGCTGCGCTTCCAGTTCCCAGGAGAGCGATTGAACATCGTGGTGGGCGACATCCTGGTTGAGTTGCAGTTTGTTGCCGCGAACGTAGGTCTGGCTGAAAAAGGCTCCCTGCTGACCGGCTCTGCCATCATTTCCAATTTCGTTACCGGAATAACCAAAGACGGGGTTGGGACGCAGACCGACCTGGGTTTTGATCCCTTCGGCTTTATAGACGACCGCGGTGGCTTCCGCGAGTGTGGGGTTTGATTCCATCGCCATCTGCAATAGGCTGTCTAGATCGAGAGTCATGGCGATTAGATCCGGTTCTGCCGGAGTCTTGTCTCCTGATCCCGTTGTAGGGGCAGGGGGGATTGTTGTGCTTTTGGGTTCGAAACCGGTTTGCAGGAGTGGATCGTCGTCGCTGGAAATGTCGTCGAGCGAAATGACGATGTCCTTTTCAGTCTGTTGAGATCTGAGGTTGTCGGCGACTTCTGTACGGGAAGCATCAGCTGGCTGATTTGACTTTGAGACATTCTTTCTAACCATCTTTTTGAGCGATTTGGGAGCGTCTTCCTGCTGGGCAACATCCATTTTGGCAGGAGTTTTGTGATCAGTGACCTGCGTCTCGCCGAAATGGGCGCAGGACACTAAGCAAGAGCATGGCAGTACCATGCAGAACCGGATCAGTCGTGAACGAATCATGGTAGATTCCTTACATCATCAATAATATGTAGATTTGAGAGATATCAGAGACACTAACGGAATTGTGTCATGATTTATATGAGTAGTTTCCTCAGATCCGCGATGATGGAGCGTCGTTTGTAGAAATTGTCGATTGTGAGCCAGCTATTCTGAATCTCGTAATGCTCATCGCTAACGTTTGCAATATCGTGTGAACAAACATAATTCTGCTTCAACTGTCGGTATGTTTTGTTGGGAATCAGCACCAGAATTCGTTCCACACTGCATACGCAAAACGGACAGTTTGGCTCTGGGTTTTGATGAACAGGTTCCACCACCGAATCTACATGGCAGTGTTGATGACAAATTTGAGTTGATATCGTATGCATGTCAGAATGACAACAGTGGGTATCACCGGGAATGGTTGTCTGCGCGAGAGTCGTAATCGCGAAGCTGAGGCAGATCCAATTGTTATACCACCATCTCATCCTGAGATCCCGATAGAAAGAGAATACACAATCTCTTTAATAGATCGGTTCTTCGTATCATGCATGATAAATCAATTTTTCCGTTTCGGTCTACGGTTTGGATTTCGAAGGCCGCGCGATTGGAATAATCCGTGCAACCGGCGCAATTTATGATGTGGTCAGTACACTTACCGTTATTTCTTGTGGCAGAAAGGCGACAAATATGGCTCCCGTCGCTGAGTGGAACGAGGTTGCCCCAACACGCGGCAGTCCCGGCGTTCTGAAAGGATCTCAGGCCCCAAAATATTACGAACATAACTCACAGCCTGACATCGCTTGGCCGGGCTCAAAAGTTTCCCGAAGTGGCTTCCTTCAAGATCGCCTTATCCAGTTCCGCATCTGCCAGCAGCTGCCTTAAGCGTGCATTTTCCTTTTCCAGGTCTTTGAGCGTTTGTCCTGGTCGGTACGGATTCCACCGTATTCCTTACGCCAGCGATAATAAGTTTGATCAGTGATTCCCAGTTGTTTGCAGACCAGGCCAATCGTCTTGCCACGAGCCAGTTCGACTTCCGCTTCACAAAGCTTCTCAATAATCTGCTCAACAGTAAAGCGTTTTTTCGGCATTGCTCATTCTCCCAAAACTATGTCCAAAATCGATATGTTACCACATTTTAGGTGGACGCGGTTAAGGGGGCCAAGTCTATTCAGTATACGCATTATCGGTCGGTTTTCCCAGCCGACTGAAATCCAGAGTTACTTTATTGAAGTAAGCCCACCAGTCCAAACTCTTTGAAATGAACTCGGGCCCATTAAACCGGATAGCCAAATAAAATGTTGGAACTTTGTAGTCTATGGAACAGCACGTAAACTGGTTATCATTGCCTGGCTGATGCTCAAGAACAATGAGCCTTACGTTAATATTCAGGCTGCGTGCCACTTCAGCAGTGTTGAAGCCTTGCTTGGTGACCATTTTGATGGCTTCAAGTATGAACTCATTTGTAAATAACCGCCGTGTAATTTCGGGTTTAGATTTTGACTTCAACAGCTACTTGTTCATGTTGTTCATCGTCAGAATAGTTTACACTCTAGTTAGAGCGCCCACTATTCCCGGGGAGTTCACAACATTCTCTAAAAGCCTACGCGATCTTACCCAAGACAATTCATATTGAACACTGGTGGATGAAGTCCAGTCACCTAACAACCAAATCAAATATCATCGTCGAGTTTGCTATGTTCCGAAACTTCCTTGGCGGCTTGATTCCAAACGACATCCCAGTTTCTATAGAAGACTGAATTATAATTCGAAAGGCAAAACCTAATGAATCTCAAAATGCAATCCATCAAATTCGGCCAGGGTGAAGGACGCAGGATATCGACGAACAAGCAATATCGGATACTATCAGCCTGATTAAACGATTGGTGAATCAACGTATCATCGAAAATGAACAATCGACAATCCCGCCAGTAATTTGTGTGACGCCCCACCTCGATATAAGATGCTCCTTGCGGCACCGGACCAAAATTCAACAGCACTCGATACGTCAACCGTAGCGGACCAAAATGTCGAGAGGTCGATTCGTGTCCCCGAAAAGCAGATACGCCGATTGTACGGATGAACTTAAACGTTTGACAAAAAGCTGGGACGTCATCAATCATTTCGCTGTTTACCCCATACCACTTATAGAACAGCATCAGGCGCTTATGATCCTTCATTTGAGCGTTTGCGCGTTTGCATAGGTCAGCTTCATTGATTGCGTTAGCCAAATCATTCAGCTCTTGCTGATACTCCAGTGGAAGTTCGTTAAGTCGGTATACTCCTTTGTTCCAATACGGAAACGACAATAGATCAAAGAGCAAATTCATTGGCGACAGCATCCAAGTGAGGACACCATTACCGAAAAAATAGCGGGCAAAAGTGTTAGGGCTACGATCCGAATTTCTAATTACATCTAGCAGACCACAAATGATATAGAAAAGTGTAATCCAAGGAAGAAAATAGATTGCCAGCACAAGAGGAAGTCCCCGCTTCGCAACAGTTATGAGTTTCAATTTCTTCATATTGACTGCATCACTCCGATTGTGTCGAAATATTATTAAAGATAGTACTTCAGGTGGCATGCTCCCCTTAACTTGATCCATTTGTTGTGAGAGTTTCCAATAGACTTTTTCTAAGGAGACGATCATGACGAAACGACGCAGTATTCTAAATCACAGCTGCCATTCTATTGGAGATAGCGTAATCATCGTTCACACCTTGGCATGCTTCAGTAACAGAATAGTTGAGACTACAAGGAAAATTATGACAGCAGTCAACAAAAATGCGTTCCAGGGATTGGGATACCAAATCAAATCAATAATGTATGGGATAAACCTGAGTCCGACTAAGAAAAGAATCAGTATTGTATAACCCCACCGTTCCCTTGGCGTTAACTTCCGACGTTGAATCGGCTTCATGTGATTTCGTTTTCGTTTTCGTTTTTTCCGTTTGCTCATTAGTCTACAAATCGGTGTTGAGTTCTCCGCTTTTGATTTGTTGTTGTGTCACTCTCGTTTGGATTCTCCTGATCAACAAAATTAAGAGGTGGTGGAAGTCACGCATTTCACATTAATCAGACAAAAGATCTATGCGAATCTTGATCATTTTCAAAACTTTCTACCTGTCGTTGGCTTGTTATGCTGCCAGATCGGGATGTTGTGCGTATGGTGTATCTCGTGAGATTGCTCAGAAACGGATGTCTCAGCTGGAAACCAACGTTCTTGGTAGTACAAGTGATGTGCTGATTGGAAAAAACTAATCGCATCCCTGCGAAGCCTGGTATTCCTTTCCTGTTGTTGAGTTAGAGAGTATGTCTCGGTGTCTAAGCGAAATAACTCATACTTCTTCTGGCTACTAAGGACCAGCATCTGTTGATTACTTTGAAGGAGTGCCAAGTCATGATTGTGTTGCATCAACGCATAACCGGATGACGGAGCTATGCTTAGAGCATCGCGTCCGAAAAAGACGGATCGATACGTCCCACCGAGTTGTCCCATAATTGTTGGTGTAATATCAAGAGATGAAGCTAACGTCGAGCATCGTATTCCCCCACCATTACCACTTGGCAAAATCATAAGAACTGGAATTCGATATGACTTCATCGGGAACAATTGGCTTCCGTACACACGGGCACCGTGATCTCCCATCACAACGAATAATGTGTTCTTATAGAATTCATGTAATTTTGCTTTCTGAAAGAAATTCCCTAATGCCCAATCTGAGTACTTCACCGCATGTGTCCTGTTTTTCGCTTCGGAGG
>NZ_CAXAVM010000210.1:0-11872 GCF_963972345.1 uncultured Gimesia sp.
TTCGGATTCAGTTTCCAGAACTCTTCAAATTCCGCAGGCATGTAACCGGTGAGCGCTTCAAACTGGGCATAGGTGTGGTGTTCTCCCGAGGGAACCGTAAAAGTCACTCGATAATCGAGCACCTGGTCGAGATCCTGGTAACCAATGCGAACCTGTTTGGCAATCTGATGATCAGAAAGAACACGGGTATTGAGGGCCGGCATGCCAGATGATTTCTGTCCGGGCGCCAGCCAGAATGCCATCCGGGTCGTCGTACTCAGCTGATGATCACGACTTTGCAAACGAAGCAGTTTGCTGGATGACCGGGGACCCGCGCCGTCAGAACGTGAACCGGCTTCGGTCGGGTTAAAACACTCCGCCCAGAACTCTCCCGGTTTTCCACAGTCAAAACTGGCGGCTGACTGCAGCTGTCTGCCATGATCAAAACTGTCGATGAATTCCTTGCCATTCCAGGTCAGCGAATGAATTGCGCCCGCCAGGCGACTGGTCGTGGTGATCACGATTTCCGAATCACCGGCTTTAGCTCGGATCACGGCATCGCCGTCTGGAGCAGCCTGACTTTGACTGGCGATGAAACAGCACAGGTTCAGCATCAGGAAACCGCGATAGCAGAAGCGTGTGCTACACAAATGGATCAACATTCAAATGTCCTTCTGAAAAGTAAGATCACGGGATCACGCCGGACAAACAGAATCTGCATTGGAAATCTCATTATATCGAAACCGGGTAACCCCGAATGCAATTCGGGGTTGTCGCAGACAACAGGAAACCGTCAGGGGATTCGCACAATTCAGGATAATAGATCCGACCTGCATTGAGAGTTTCATTATAGCCAGCGTCCTCAAAGTGCATATGTTAAATCAAAGAGACCAGAAAACGAACCACCACCACTGGCCAGACTGCACTTGACTCCGGCGCGCCGCTGGAGATAAGCGCTGTTTTGGGTCGCGCGCGTGCCCAGTATTCCGAGCACCGAAACACGTCCCACTGATTCGGTGAGTTCACTCGATTTGAGCTGCTTTTTTCCACATTTTCACCTGCATAAATTTGATTAGTGACTTCTGTATGCCTGCGGGTCAACGCAGTTCGCGGGACATCGCCACAGGTTGGCCTCGGCATCGCTTCATACCGCCCCGGCTTCAACCCGTATCGCCAACTCCTTTTCTTCAGATCCCCCTTGACGTCCACAAGCCACTCCATAGAATCAACCTCCTGAATATTGAAGTTATAAAATCAAACCGGTAGAGAACTGCGACCGCAGCCTCAGTTGTATTTGCAGTGCGCAACGCAGGGTGCCGTAGCCAGCATTCCAGGCTGAGAAGACAGCAATCCTCCCGTGCATTAAATCCACGCTGAATTATAAAGTGATGTCACCCATCTCTGCAGATGAAAATCCGTAACCGGTCATGATCATGTTACCATTGATTATGTCTGGATCGTGCCGAGTTGCTTGACTCTGATTGGATTTCAGCCCCTGGTTGAATCGAGACGGGCTGTCGTAAATAACGACAGTCGTGTCGAAGAGATCTACTCAAGGCGTCCTTGTGAAGCTCCCTGTATCTTACTTCAGCAATAGAAACGCTTTCTCAGCCTGATTTCAGCCTCATAAATTTTGTCCCGGAATGGACTGATTTATGCAGTGAATCCTGATTGAACTGTCTGACATTCGCTTTGTTCAAGGGATTGCGCCGGATGAAATCTCCATTGTTTATCAAGATTCTGTTGTGTACCTGCACACTGTTTTACAGCTTGACTTTTATATCTGCTCCCTGTTCCGACTTAAGTCCGGTGACTGCAACAGTGCAAGCGGGCAATCCAGTCAGAAACGATCCCAAAACCAGGCAGGCGATCGAACGGGGGATAGACTGGCTGATCTCGGCAATCCACAGGGATGGAACGGTGGGACCCGACCAGTACCATATGCCTGATCTGAGTTGTACTGCGATCACTGGACTGGTGCTGCTTTCCGAAGGCAGTACCCCTCGTGGAGGAAAATATCAGAAGCAGAGTCGACTGGTATTGTATGGTGTTCTGGATCTGGTCGAGTCGCGCCGGCTAAATCGATCGAAAGAAAATATTACCCTGGTACAGAGAAAAATCGGTCTGAATGCCGATCTGTTTCTGGCCACGCTTTATCTGAGCCAGGTTTACTATGATGCTCCGGGACAAGAGAAAGCGATTCGCGCTGCCCTGGACAAACTGGTGAATTATATCTGTCTGACCCAGGGCAAAGACGGCACCTGGGGCAATGAGAGCTGGGCACCCGTGCTGGGTACGATCTTAGGCTGGGAATGTCTGCGCTCGGCCAGCTCGGCGGGCTTACGGATTGAAGCTTCGGAACAGCTGGTAGGGCAGGCTCTGATGAAACATCTGAAGGAGCAGCCCGACGACAAACGGAACTGGATGCAGCAGTTTTATAAAGAGGCTGCGGGAGTACGCGTGCTGTATTCTTTGGGATACAGGAACACTCCTGAATTCCAGGAGTGTGTACAGACCATTCTGGAAACAGTCAAAACCGAGCCTCGCCTGTTTCGTTTTGCAGGGGGAGAAGAATACCTGGCCTTTTATTTTATTACGGAGTGCATGCTGAAAGGACAGGAAGAGAACTGGAAATACTGGTATCCGCAGGTGCGCGACGGTGTATTGAGAACTCAGAACCACGACGGAAGCTGGAAAGGCCATCACTGTATTACTGATCGCACATTTTGTACTGCCGGCGTGCTGCTCACTTTGTTATCCCCTAATTTCAGTCTTTCCACATCAGATCTGTGACCTGCATGTTCCCTCACATTCATCGCTACTCGATCTATTTACACGGCATACTGCTTGTTTTTCCGGGTGCGTTGCTTGCGCAGGATCGCTCCTCTCAAAGTCAGGTTAAGAGCAGAAAAGTCGCATCACAGCCGCAGCAGGCACACCTTGCGCTTTTGAAAGGCAGACGCTGGCTGGAACAACAGCAGGCGCGCCATGGCAGCTGGCAATCCAGGACCTATGCCGGTTTCGAGGGCAAAGTCGCCACCAGTGCACTGGTAATGTCGGCACTGGTGGAAGTAACACCTGCTACGGCGGATCAGGAACTGACGATCCGCCCTGGATTGGCTTTTCTCAACTCAAAATTCAGCCAGAAGCCGCTCTGGAAATCGGTCGAAGCAGAATCGAATTATCCCCTGTATTCCCTCAGCCTGATGCTGATGACGCTCAATCAGATTCAGTCGGATACAACCGCCGCTCAGTTACTACGGGATTCATTGAGCCAGGAACTGTTGCGACAGCAGACGATTATACAACCGGATCGAGTTTCTGCAGGTGCCGTGGCTGGAGGGTGGAAACCGGGAAGTGAACTCTTCTCTCAGCGATCTGCAGTCAGTCCAGCGAACGTCTCTGTCACTTATCATGCACTGGAAGCACTGTCCGGGGCGCGAAGATTACCACTGCAGAACCGGAACGCGGCACTCGACTATCTGCAGCATATTCAAATCCCCACTGGTGCTGCGGGGGCAGGAGGTTTTGTGTTTACCCTGATGCCCGATCATCCCTTGAATAAAGCGGGCTCGAAACGGAATCAGGCAGGGCAGCAATACGGCGTTCCCTATCTCTCTGCCACCTGTGATGGAATCTCCGCGATGCTTGCCTGTGATGTGACTTCGGATGATCAAAGGATTCAGTCTGCGCTGGCGGCTCTGCCTCACTTGTCGCATTCGCGACTCGCTGAGATTACGTTAAATACAGAAGGTTCTTACCAGAAATTGGATGCCCTATATTTTTATGAAGCTGCAGCGACAGCGCGGGTCTGGCAGCAAATGCGGAACAGGGAAGTCCCCAATCAGTTCCTGAATTCACGACGTCATCAAATTCTGCAGACACTCATTGAAACACAGCATGCTGACGGGCACTGGGAAAACCCGCTTCCCTGGATGATGGAAGACGATCCACTGATTGCCACCACATTCGCACTTCAGGCGCTGCATCGCTGTCGGACTCCGATAGACTCAAAGTAAAGTGAACGATGTGAAACAATCCCTGGTCTCCCGGATTATTTTTCATCTCACCATATCACCAAATAAGCCAGAGCGGGCGAAAGGAACACAGGTGACCTGATCACTCATAAAATCCAGGCGGGATCTGGTCTGGGGATGCAAAGCGTTCGCCGTCGGGATTGTTTTCATCGACCACCCATGGATCTCCGTGATGATGGTAACCGCAGCGTTCCCAGTAACCGGGGGCGTCTTCAGCGAGGAAATCAATCCGTTTGAGCCACTTGGCACTTTTCCAGGCATAGAGCAGGGGGACGATCAGACGGACCGGGCCGCCATGATCGGGGATCAGCGGCTGCCCATCATGTTGATCGCAGAGCAGGACATCTTCGGACTGAAAATCGTGCAGAGGGAGATTAGTGGTCCAGCCGCCATCATAGCCGGTCGCGACGACAAAGCGGGCATCCGGGTGTACGCCGGCTCTCTGCATGATCTCCTGTCCGGAAACTCCTTCCCACAGATTTCCCAGCCGGGACCAGCGCGTGACACAATGGAAATCGGCGAAAACCCGAGTGCGGGGGAGCTGCTGGAATTCCTGCCAGGTGAAAGTGAGAGGGTTTGTGACCAGGCCGCCGATGTCGAGTTTCCAGGTGTCGAGATTGACCACGGGGACTGTGGTGGCATGGAGAACAGGCCATTTTCGCGTCCGAGTCTGTCCGGCGGGAATCCGGTCCGGGCGAAGGGTGTCGGCACTGATGATGATTTCGTCATTATTTTCCGGGGGAAGCGGTGGAGCGCCGGTCTGATATTTCTCGGAATCAGGATTGTTATACATCTGTAGGCTCCACAGTGATTTAAGAAGACGGATATCGGGCTGTTTTCCCTCAGAAATATAGGAATTTCGGCTAAATTATCCAGAGGAAGATATTACAAATGCCCCAGACTTGGCACATTGGTTGCATTTCTGTATGAGTGAGCCTTCCAATCTTCTGAAGTAGCGGTCGTGATCCGGCGGAATAACGCCATTGACCATATTTTTCAAAATAAATAAACTTCGGAAAGAGAAGAACTTACAGAAATTAAATGTATTCTGGGTAAGGATGAGCTGGTGCTGGCGAATGATTCTGACATCAGGGAACTGCTTTTTGTTCCTGCCAGTATGACAGTCGCACTCTGATCGACCAGAAGAAATATTGCAGACTATTTTTCGAGAATTCGAGTTCGGGTTAAACAATGGAATTCCTAGACAAGCTGGGTGAATGGCTGACAACGGTAACAGCATGGTTGGAACGGTTTCTGACCGGGTTATTCGGTTCATCAAATGAACGCCAGATTCGGAAACTGGGTTTCGTCAGGGACAAAGACGGGAATGATCAAATCGTGCCCGGGTCGATGCTGGCGGAAATCGACAGTTTTGAACCGGAGTTGATGAAACTCTCAGACGAAGAATTGAAACAGACGACGGAGAAACTCCGTGCCCGCCTTGACGCGGGGGAAACACTGGATGATCTTCTGACTTATGCATTTGCAGCCGTGCGTGAGTCGGCACGTCGTAATTTGAGTATGCGCCATTACCCCGTGCAGATGATCGGGGGCTACTTTCTGCATAAAGGCATGATTGCAGAAATGGTCACCGGGGAAGGGAAAACCCTGGTTTCTTCTCTGCCGGCGTTCCTGAATGCGCTTCAGGGTAAAGTCCATATCGTGACCGTCAATGATTATCTGGCATTACGTGACATGGAATGGATGGGGCCCATTCATATTGCTCTGGGACTGACGGTCGGCGCGATCCAGTCCAAAATGGGGCCGGAAGAACGTCAGAAACATTACGGCTGCGATATCACCTATGGTACGAATAATGAGTTCGGCTTCGATTATCTCCGCGATAATATGAAACCGGTCAAAGAGCTGCAGGTGCAGGGACCTCTGAATTATGCCATCGTGGACGAAATCGATAACATTCTGATCGACGAAGCACGGACGCCGCTGATTATCTCCGGACCGGCCCAGGATGATCTGACTAAATACTCCAAAGCCAATTCCGTGTCTTTGAAGCTGATTGTCGGCACGGATTTTGAAGTCAAAGAAAAAGAGCATACCTGTCACCTGACAGATGCCGGAGTCAAGCACGCCGAAGAGCTGGCGGGTGTGGAAAGCTTTTATACCGCCGGGAACATGGAATGGCCGCACCTCATCGATAACTCGCTGAAAGCGCATCACCTTTATAAACGGGATGTCAATTATGTCGTCCAGCAGGGCGAAGTGATTATCGTGGACGATCACACCGGTCGACTGATGCCGGGCCGTCAGTGGGGCGATGGTCTGCACCAGGCTGTCGAAGCCAAAGAAGGCGTGAAAATCAAGGAAGAGTCCCAGACTCTGGCCACGATTACCCTGCAGAACTTTTTCAAGTTGTACGACAAGCTGTCCGGGATGACCGGTACCGCGATCACGGAAGCAGAAGAGTTCTGGAAAATTTATCAGCTGGATGTGGTCAGTATTCCGACTAACCGTCCCATGCAGCGCATCAATCATCCCGAGGTGATTTATCAGACCGAAAAAGAGAAATGGACCGCCATCGCCGACGAAGTCCGCGAAGTTCATAAACAGGGACGTCCGATTCTCGTGGGTACGGTTTCAATCGAACAGTCGGAAATCGTCAGCCACAAACTGAGCAAATACGGCATTCCGCACAACGTGCTGAACGCCAAACATCATGAGCGTGAAGCCGAGATCATTGCCCAGGCCGGTCGTAAAGGTGCCGTCACCATCGCCACAAATATGGCCGGTCGTGGTACCGACATTATTCTGGGGGGAAGTGCCGAGCATATCGCCTGGGAAGAATTGAGCCAGAAATACGAGTCTCGCATCCAGGTACCCAAGGCGGAGTGGGACCAACTGGTCAAAGAGATCGAAAAACGGGAAGGGATGGATGTCGAAGCAGACGAGGTCACGCAACTGGGTGGCTTACACGTGATCGGCTCCGAACGTCACGATTCCCGCCGCATCGATTTACAGCTGCGCGGTCGTTCGGGACGCCAGGGAGACCCGGGTTCCAGCCGCTTCTTCCTGTCACTCGAAGACAAGCTGATGCGCGTTTTTGCCGGGGAATGGGTGAAAAATATTCTGTCTCGCCTGGGCATGGAAGAGGGAGAAGCCATCGAAAGCCGCATGGTTTCCAAGCGTGTCGAAGGCGCACAGAAAAAACGTGAGGAAACTCACTTCGAGCAGCGCAAGCATCTGCTGGAATATGATGAAGTCATGGACGAACAGCGAAAAACCGTCTATGGATATCGTCAGCGGATTCTGGATGGCTGTAACTGCCGGGATCTGATTCTGGAAATGATCGAACGCCAGGTCGACGAAGAGACCGAACGTCTGCTTGATAAAAATTATGGCTGGGACACCATCGCCGCCTGGTGTGGTCAGGAAGCGCATATCGAGGTGGAATCTGCCAATATTCGCGATATGGATTACGAGCAGCTGGTCACCTATCTGAAAGACGAAGGCAGCCTGCAGGCCGATGATCTGATTGCAGAGCAGATCAATGAAAATCTGCCCGAAGAATATGAAGATGACTGGAACTGGCAGGCCCTGACCAAATGGGCGAATGCCTATTTCAGCTTGAATCTGAATGATCGTGAACTGAAGAAAATCGGCCGGGATGGACTGCATCAGACCCTGTTTGACCAGGCGCAGAAAGCCATCGAACGGATTGATTTCACCCCGCTCCAGGCATTCCTGGATGACGACTGGGGTTCGCGTTCGCTGGCAGGCTATCTGAACTACCAGTTCGGTATCGAAGCCGACCCCGAAGAGTTTAAAGCGTTGAGCGTTCCCGAAGCAAAAGCCAAAGTACTGGAAAAAGTAAAAGAGCTGTACCGGGAAAAAGAAGTCAGCTTCCCGGTGACCGTTGGCATGTACAATTTTCTGGGCAATCAACAGCCTGGGAATGAAGCGAACAGCCGCGTCGGACTGGTGAAGTGGGCCAATTCACGATTTCATTCCAACCTTGACCTGGAAGCCTTGAAAGGTAAACAGGTCAACGAGATTCAGAATATCTTATCGGCGGAAAGCGAAAAGGTTTTCGTCAATGGGGAAGCCTCGAAGCAGATCGAGCAGTATCTGACGAAGGCCTATACCCGCGAAGCAGCCGGTTCTGCCGGTAAAAGTGCTCACCCGGTGCAGAACAAAGCGGCCCTGGGTGAACTGGCAGCCTGGGCCAACACGGAACTGGAACTGAATCTGACGACCGAAGAACTGGAACCGCTTTCCGATGATGAAGTCCGAATTCGCCTGTACCAGGCTTATAATAAACGATATCGACCTGAACTCAGCCAGGCAGAACGCTCGCTGATTCTGGAAGTCCTCGATACCTCGTGGAAAGACCACCTGTATTATATGGACCATTTGCGGTCGGGTATTGGCCTGGTGGGTTATGCCCAGAAAGATCCCAAAGTCGAGTATCGGCGTGAAGGGATGAAGGCGTTTGACAGCATGTGGGGCCGCATTGGTCAGCAGGTCACTTCCGCGATTTTCCGCCTGGAAAAGCAGAGCCCTGATTTCGTCGGTTCCTTGTGGCGGGTGACTGATACGGTCCACGAAGAAGTCACTGATGATTACGATTATGGTGAAGAGGGTGAGGGGGATAGCAATTCTTCCGAGCCTGCTCAGCAGGCGATCGATCCGATCGTCAATCAGCAACCCAAGGTCGGTCGCAATGATCCCTGTCCGTGTGGCAGCGGGAAAAAATTCAAAAAATGCTGCGGAAAGAATCTGTAGCTCATGACATTCCGGTACTGATGCCCGGTTGGGGAATGGAATCCCGTGCAAATTTATTCTTATCTGTTAAATCTGGTTTACTGCCTGATCCTGGTCTGTGCTTCGCCCGTGATTCTGTACCGGGCGCTGGTTCAGAAAAAGTACTGGAGTGGCCTGGAACAAAAGTTCCTCGGGCAATTACCCGAACGACACAGCACTCAGCCCTGCCTCTGGTTTCATGCCGTCAGTGTGGGGGAAGTATTGCAGCTGCCCCCGCTGCTGGAAGCGTTGAGCCAGGAACATCCGGCTCTCGAATTCGTGATTTCCACGACGACCCATACGGGCTATGCGGTGGCAAAAGAAAAATTTCCCGGGCATCTGGTCTGTTACTTTCCGCTGGATTTTTCCTGGGCGGTCAAACGGGCACTGCAGCGAATCAGGCCGACAGCAGTGCTGCTGGTGGAGATGGAACTCTGGCCGAATTTCGTGTTGGCTGCGGATAAATCAGGAATTCCCGTCTTGATTATCAATGGGCGGTTAAGTGAAAAAAGTTTTCGCGGATACCAGAAGCTTCGCTGGCTGATCGGACCGCTGCTGAACCGGCTGCAACTGATTGCGGTTCAGACGGAAACCTACGCAGAACGTTTTCAAAAGCTGACAGGTCGTTCCGATCGAATGCAGGTCACCGGCTCGATCAAATTTGATGGAATCGAAGTCAACCGTGAGAATTCGTTAACTGCTGAGCTGAAGCATGTGTTTCAGCTGAAGTCGGATGAGATCGTGCTGGTCGCCGGCAGTACTCAATCGCCGGAAGAGCAGATTGCCCTGGATGTCTACCTGGCAGCCAGGCAGCGATTTCCGCGACTGCGGCTGATTCTGGTCCCGCGGCATCAGGAGCGGTTTAATGAAGTGGCTGAGCTGGTCAAGCGAAATGGACTGCCCCTGCTGCGGCGCAGCGAACAGGAGTCAGATGAAGTCGGAACTGTCTTGCCGTTTACGAACCGTCAGAGCCCTGCGATCGGGCTGCTGGATACGCTGGGAGAATTAAAAAGCTGCTGGGGGCTGGCCGATTTCGCATTTGTCGGCGGGAGTCTGACAAAACGGGGTGGACAAAATATGATCGAACCGGCCGGTTATGGCACCGCATTGATGCTGGGGCCCAATACCTGGAATTTCAAGGATGTGGTCGACGCCCTGCTGCAGCATGAAGCAACCACGATCGTTCACGATCAGTCGGAATTTCAGGAAGTACTGAATCACTGGCTGGAACACCCCCGGCTGGCGGAAGAGCAGGGGGCGCGGGCGCAGCGCTTTGTGTTGGATCAGCGAGGAGCAACGCTGCGAACACGGGATCTGATCTCCCCCCTGATAACAGGCTGCCCGTCCGATTTGCAGGGCAAAGCCGCGTGATCTTCTCGGTGTGAGTGTGCCTGGGAGGGATTCTCAGCATCAGGATCATCAGAAACATTTTCGAAAAGAGAACCCAGAGCGAAAGATACTCTTGTTGAGTTTACGCTGGATTTCTACAATTACGCAGATTCAGTGACTATGAAACAGAGTATGGGTGGAAATCTGTTCTGTCAGGAAAATGTTTCATCTTTTGAGGTATTGGATCAGGTTCCCGGCGCTACTTCTGGACCGGTTACACTCATCATGGCAAAGTATTTAGGTGGAGTTACGCATGGCTAATTTTTCGTTCACAAGTGAATCGGTCAGTATGGGACATCCGGATAAAGTTTCCGATCAGGTTTCTGACGGTATCCTGGATGCACTGCTTGCTGAAGATCCTTACTCACGTGTTGCTTGTGAGACATTGTGTACTACTGACTTTGTCGTGCTGGCTGGTGAAATTACCAGCAATGCCCAGGTCGATTATGAAAAAGTCGCGCGCGACGTGATTCGCGATATCGGTTACACCAGTAAAGATATTGGATTCAATGCCGATACCTGCGAAGTGCTTGTGAAACTGCATCAGCAAAGTGCAGATATTGCCCAGGGCGTAGACGCCGAAGGCGCCGGAGACCAGGGACTGATGTTTGGCTATGCCTGCAATCAGACCGAAGAATACATGCCGGTGCCGATTGCTCTGTCACACCGCATTTTGAATAAGCTCACCGAAATTCGCCAGAACGGCGAAGTAGACTGGTTACTGCCAGACAGCAAAAGCCAGGTCACTGTGGATTACGTCGATGGCAAACCTGTGGGAGTTTCCGCAGTAGTGGTTTCTACCCAACACACTGAAAATGTGTCCCAGGAAGGAATTCACAGCTTTGTGATCGAAAAAGTCATCAAGGAAGTCGTTCCAGCTGACTTCTTGACCGAGAAAACAAAATACCATATCAATCCGACAGGTCGTTTTGTGATTGGTGGCCCCCACGGCGATACCGGTCTGACCGGACGTAAAATTATTGTAGACACCTATGGTGGCTGGGGCCGTCATGGCGGTGGTGCCTTCAGTGGGAAAGACTCTACCAAGGTAGACCGTTCTGCTGCTTACATGGCACGCTATATTGCCAAGAATATTGTTGCTGCCGGAATGGCTGCCGAGTGTGAAGTTCAACTTTCCTACGCCATTGGAGTAGTCGAACCAACCAGTATTTTTGTCGACACCAAAGGGACTTCAGTGATTCCTGAAGAGCAGATTTCTAAGCTGGTCAGAGAACTGTTTCCTTTGAGCCCCCAGGGGATTATCAATCATCTGCAGTTACGCCGCCCCATTTTCAGAAAAACAACCTGGGGTGGTCACTTTGGACGGAATGAGCCCGAATTTACTTGGGAAGCCACCGACAAAGCTGCCGAATTGAGAGATGCGGCCGGTTTGGGTAATGAAGTGCCCGAGCTGCAATTCGCCATGTCCTGAGTCAATCAGTTCACTCAGGTTCTGACAGAGCAGAAGGGAAGATGCTCAATATGAAACAGTCCAAGCAGAATTTTTATCGCCTGGAAAATGAAATCACACGGGGAAAGCTGTCTCTTATGAGAGGGCTTTCCCCTCTGTTTTTCACAGGCAGCATCGTCGCCGGTGGAGCTGGGCTGCTGCTGTTACGCGCAGTGGGCTTGATTCAGGTGGAAAACGGCTACCTCCCTGTCGTGACCGTCGGCAGCCTGATGTCGTGTCTGGTTGCGGGGAACCTGCT
>NZ_CAXAVM010000211.1:0-11836 GCF_963972345.1 uncultured Gimesia sp.
ACTAAAAAAGCCCGGCTCATGGCCGGGCTTTTTGATCGGAGTGTTTGATGCCCCCCAAGAAGGTCGGAGGTGGACGTTAATTAGTCCGCTTTTTTCTTCATGCGTTTGCGACGGCCCAGGCGATGGGCCAGATCCAGCGACCAGGGAGCGATCCGCTTCAGATAATACAGGGCATAAGCGACCCAGCCGACCAGGCATAATCCCTGATCAGAATAGATGGCTTTAATGGTTCTCTGCGCAACCTGTTGAGGAGTCGTACAGATCCACCGCGGAGGAATCGGTGTTTTTTTCCCTATTCGGCCACAAGGTGCAGTCTCAAACAACCGCGTGGTGACAGGGCCGGGACAGATAGACGAAACTCCCAAACCCTGGCGACTGTATTCTGCCCTTAAAGCTTCGCTGAAGCCTTGAAGTGCGAATTTACTGACCTGGTAAGCGCTGAATCGAGCGCCGGCAACCAGGCCGCAAATACTGGAAACATTCACGATATGTGCTTCCGGGCGATTCAATAACAGAGGCAGTAATTCGCGCGTGATCTGAATCGGAGCGTGTAAATTAATCGCCAGCAGCCAGTCCCACTGCTCTGCCGACATCGTATCTGTCGGCCCGTAGAAGGCCACGCCCGCGTTATTCACCAGCAGATCAAGGGTCCCCCAGGTTTCGACAAGATGCTGGAGTTCAGCAGAAATCTGTTTCTGATCTGTCAGATCGCAGGTGCGAGTGATGACTTCCACTCCCACCAGCGAAACCGTTTCCGCAGTATCCGCAAGACCGGCTTCATCAATATCCCACAGAAAGAGATCGACCCCTTCCGCCGCCAGTTGCAGAGCGATTTCACGACCGATTCCTGATGCAGCTCCGGTGACTAATCCTTTTTTACCAAATAAATTCTGCATTCTGACGTACTCCTCTGTCTGCTCTGATCGCTACCCGCGCAGGGAGTGTATGACATCCTCTAATATGGGTAAAGGCGGTTCCAGCGGATAAGCGGAGGACGAGTCTAAGTCTTTTTTCACAGAGACTTTAATTGATTTTGCTGGTGGGACCTGCCAGAGAGATTAGGGACAGGCTACTCGTTGATGGCGGAATCGTCTTCAATCACTTCATGAAGTTGCCGGAGAACCAGATGGGGATCCAGATCTATCTGGCGGCAGACATATTCAAGCGATTTCCCCTGGCAGGACTGGTCGATTCCCAGAGTATCAAGCACACATTGGACTTCCGGGTATTCGATCACCCACTCTGTCACACTGGATTCCAGTCCCAGATTTGTCATAACACGCCATTCCTTGATTTGCACTTCAGTAGAGCCACACCGGTAATCATAACATACCACAACCGGACCCAAAACGAACAGGAGAACTGTCAGACCTGCAGAGCATCACGTTTTTCCTGGATCATCTGAATATGATGTGGGATATGGTGAGTAATTCGTTCCAGTAATTTAGCAACACTGACTTCCCCATCATGGGAATGCAGTCCTGTTCGCTGAAACTGTGCTTCACTGAGTGTTTTCAAGATACGAGCCATGTTCTGACGAACAACGGCAATTAATTGTAACTCCTCATCCATATCCCGTTGAGCATACGCCAGACGTTCTGCAAACAGATTGTGATCTGCTCCAGGCAGCGGCGGATGATCTTCCGCAATGATCCACTTCATTCGATCGGCGTATACCGGTTCGAAATCAGCAATGTGACAGACCACCTGTCGCGTGGACCATTTTCCGGGAATCGGGGCGGCATCCAGTTCTGCCGGGGACATGCCTTCAATAGCGCGACGCAGCGCTTCCGGTCCTGCCAGGTATTCTTCAATGCGCGTGGATATTTTCATGATGGACTCGAGCAGCAGAGAATGAAACGAGAGACCTGCCTGAGGCTTTTACCTGAGACTTTTAGCAGACAGGAGCGATGTCCTGATTATCCCGCATCAGCTCTGTAACTTCAAGTGGCTCAGTTTTTACCCATGAGAGCAAGTGGATGCTGCTTACTGGTTTCGAGAAGGGCGTGGTCCACGGCCGCCGCTGGTCAGTTCTGATTGACCGATCCCTCCTTTAATCGTGCCATCGGGGTTTTCTTCGACGGTTTTACCCAGAACAATATCGAAGTTGGCAGCCAGCTCACCCACTTTAGAATCGGGCAGCGGTTTGAAATCAACCAGGATGGTTTTTCGCTGCTCCGGGTTTCTGATCTGTCGATAGACGCCATCTTCTGCATTGAGTTCATGGCCATTGACCAACAACTGGGTCGTTAAAATCCGCTGTCCGTTCTTACTGACGGCAACATGGATATGCGGCGTGCGAAATCCGCGACCGGCCCGATAGGGAACCGGCTTGATCGTCCGGAAAAAATACTGCCCTTTCGAGTCGGTCATAAAACGACCATACCCCTGAAAGTTGCCATCGCGGCCCTCTTTGTTTTCGCCCCGCGTATGGATGTAAGAGGCTTTACTGTCCACCTGCCAGATTTCCACGAAGGCATTTCGCAGAGGCTGCCCTTTCGCATCCAGTACCTTGCCACCCAGGTAGGTGACTTCCCCCACAGCCGGTGTGAGAGCATCATTGATAATCAGCAGATCATTATCCGTATCCAGCGGCATCTTATCCGGATAAAACGGACCTTCGGTCATCGCAGGCGTGCGGGTCAACTCTTCCGCCATCAACCCGGGAGTCGTAAACGCCGCCATACTGAAGGCAGACCATTTTAGAAAATTCCGTCGTTTTAAATCCGATTGTGAGCCGCTCATCATATCACTCCTGTCTGCTGCCGGTGAAATCAGTTTATCCGTCAACCATTCTACCATTTAACAACAGCCAGTGAAGATGGTTTCGCAGAAAATCAGGTTTTACAGCCCGAATCAGCAGAATCAGAACGTCGCAGTCATGGCGTCCAGCAGATCGATATCGAATGTATTGGGAATGGTGACCAGCAATGTATTATACCCATCATCGTCGAACTTGATCGAATTCGGCGGCATATCCCCGGCATTCTTTTTGATGAGCACGACATTCTTGTCCCGAATCAGGAAAAAATGTTCCTTCAGCCCGTCCTCATCGAGACTCACAAACATGAGGACTCCTTTTTTCAGTTTCACGGACTGGACCCGGGAAAACAGGATTGTGCTGGCATGCGGATGTTTTGCGGCTTGAAACTCTGCGTTGTCATTTGTCAGCAGTTCACTGCCTCCCGATTCTGAAGGCCTCGTTTCCCCCAGGAAAAGGAGTGAAACACAAAACAGAATAATAATGATGGAAGACGCAGTCGTAAGTAGATCTTTCACTTGAGCTCACTCCCGCTTTCGGTGCCCGCGAAAGCTCATGCATGAAATTCTATTAATGCTAACCGGGATGAGTTCACAACACTCTTCCCCTGAACTTATCTGTTAGACAGCTATATGATGTAATCCGATGCAGTTTTTGTTCCTCGTTTTTCACTTTTTTAAAGAATCCGCAGTAAGTCACTGCATCCGCTGGAATTGAAAACTGCAGCCTGCTGAATGTCCTTCGCTGCTTTGTATTTTTTATTGAGGGAAAATTGAAAGAATGACGAACCCGTTCCCGGAATGCCGTCAGACCTGGAGATTTCCCCGCAGGTAACTGGTAGAAACCATTAAGCCTGTATTGTCCGGGCATCAACGCCAGACTGGCACGCCCCCGAGTGTGCGGTCCATTTCAGGCAACGTGCCATGCCAGATCTGGCAAAACACTACTCCCGCTTCCCGCTCTCTGTTAAGATAAACCGACAAACCTTTGATTGAGGAATTTTCGTTTCGAACAGAAAACGTGATTCACACACCACAAAGTTGATCTTCTTATAAGGAACTGCACCTTGAAAACCTACCATTCCTTCTCAAGCCTGGCGTTGCTGACCTGCCTGTGTGCCTGCCTGGGCAGCAGCAATTTGACATTCGCGGAACCGACGAAAGCACAACAGGCGGCAATCAGCCGGGCCAGCAGTGAAATGGCAGCAGCGGCCAAACGCTTCCTGGCCTCTCTTCCCGAGGAACAACGCCAGGCAGCCACCTTCAAACTTGACAGTAAAGAACGAGACAGCTGGTACTTCATTCCCGACTTCGCCATCAAGGACGACAAACGGACCGGCGTGCCCATGACAAAGATGACACCTCAGCAGCAGATTTTTGCCGTCACACTGCCTGCCACGGCACTCTCCCACCGCGGTTTTCTGGAGATGAACTCCATCCGCGCACTGGAGCATGTGCTTTTCGAACTGGAAGGCAAAGACTACCGCAACCCCGAACTCTACTACGTCTCGATCTTCGGCAAACCTGATCCCAAGGGAACCTGGGGCTGGCGATTTGAAGGACACCACCTGTCTGTGAATGTCACCATTGTTGACGGCAAGAAATTCTCGGTAACTCCTTCCTTCTTCGGTTCCAACCCTGCGACCGTCAAGCAGGGCCCGCTCAAAGGTGTCGAAGTTCTCAAGGAAGAACAGCAGCTGGCGTTGAACCTTGTTAAATCCTTCAATCCCGATCAGCTGGCCATCGCCACGATCGACACCTCAGATCTCGATAAAAAACTGCTGGCGAAAAGCGTGATCAAGGAAGTTCTTACCACCGACGATCCCGTCGTTGACAAAGGCATGATTCAACATAAAGGGATCCAGTATGCCGATCTCGATCCGAAACAGCAGAAAATGCTGCTGCGCCTGGTCAACACCTACCTGGGTCGCTTCCGACCGGAACTGCTCAAGGGAACCCGCTACCTGGGCAACCTGCGCGATGGTGACCATCTCTACTTCGCCTGGAGTGGCGGCCAGAAGCGGGGGGAATTCCATTACTACCGCATTCAATCCAAGGTCTTCCTGATTGAATTCGCCAACACCCAGAACGACGCCAATCACGTACACGCGGTCTTCCGCGAATTCGAAGGTGATTTCGGTCGCGACCTGCTCAAAGAGCATTTCACAAAGCATCACGGCCAATAATCTGCCTAAGTAAGTTTTATCATCGGGCCCGCTGAGCACACCCTCAGCGGGCCTGTTTTCATTTCAGAAGGGGAGCGAACTTCTCCCAACAATTTTGTGGACTGATTTTGCTTTAACAGTTACTTTAATGGGATGGAAAACATCCCTGTGGTAACCGCTGACAAAACAGCCCTCCAACCCCGGCGGTTCAACCGCTGGATTCGCACCGTCATTCTGATCGCCCTGGGTCTCCTGTTCCTGTTCTACTTTCCGGTGATCCGTGAAACCTATTTTCGTTGTGCAATCTGTGGCATGACACATATCGAGCAACGAGTTACCGCTTTCGGCTGTCTCATTTCATCATGGGAACGACCGACTGAATCCAGTGACTGGTATCAGGCCAATGTGGAACCGGAGCATAAACATGTCTGGGTCCGTGGTACTTATGCTGAAGGGAAAAACGTTTTCGGCCAGACAGTCTTGATGCAGCAACTCACCTCTCTTGCCTCGGGACCATTCAGCTGGCTGTATCTGGGTAATTACAAACAAATGGAAATCTATAAATTAAGCCCGGACCCGGCTCAGGCCCGAGTTCTACTGCTGAAGCTGGCGCACTTTGAACCTGAAGGCTCACCTGAAAGGAAAGTACAGGATGAAATCTATTCAAGATTTTGGGAATGGAGAATCAATGGAATGCAAGACCCCTGGCCGTTCGAAGAGGGGGAGTTCCTGAGCCCAGTTCAACCCACCGATCCAGATAATCCCCCATCCTCGCCAGATTGAAGAGACTTAATTTGTCTGTCAAACAGATCGGCCGAGATATGAAAAACCTCAGAGAAATTTTAAAAATCCCATACCTGAGCGAACCTGTTCAATCTTCTAAACGTCCGCATACACACATCAACCTCAATCACGGAAATCTAAAGGGCCCCTCTCCCTGGCCCAATCAGAGGATATCACATGCATCGAATCATCCGCGAATACCAGCCTGCAGACCTGAATGATGTTCTGGCAGCCTGGGAAAGTGCCACCCGTCTGGCCCATCCCTTTCTGCAGGAAGACTTCCTGGAACAGGAACGTCATAACATACCCAACCTTTATTTACCCAATGCAGAAACCTGGATTATCGAACAGGATCAACAGGTGATCGGTTTTATCGCCCTGTTGGGAAATGAAGTAGGTGCGATTTTTGTGAAGCCGGAATTTCATGGAACCGGCGCCGGCAAGGCACTCATGGACAAAGCACAGGAACTGCGGGGCGATCTGCAGGTCGAAGTTTTCGAAGCGAATGCTATCGGGCGTCAATTTTATGATCGCTATGGTTTTAAGGCACTGTCAGAATCGACACATGAACCGACGGGAAACCGATTACTCAGACTTCAATTCAATGCCGCTGTAAATTAAAATCAGATCCAACTTGCCTTCAACCTGGAAGTGGATTCATGCCTGCACACGAAAAAATCAACTACGTCGAATTCCCCGCCCGAGACCTGGCGGCAACCAAAGCATTCTTCGAGACCGTCTTCGGCTGGTCGTTTACTGATTTTGGTCCGGACTACACCGCCTTCGCGAACGAAGGACTGGATGGCGGCTTCTTCAAAGCAGAACTCTGTTCCACCACGGAGAACGGCGGCGCGTTACTCGTCTTTTACAGTGAGCAGCTGGAAGAAACCCTGTCCAAAGTAGAAGCAGCCGGCGGCCAGATCAGCAAATCCATCTTTTCCTTTCCGGGCGGCAGACGCTTTCAGTTTCTGGAACCCTCCGGAAATGAATTTGCGGTCTGGTCCGATCATCCCGGGCAATAAAACAGACAAAACATATCGGGAACAATAGCAGCAACAACCCGCCCTGTGGATTTTGCTTCTCGGGATTCGCCCGTCATATAGCCTGGACTGATAGGCCTGCGACAATCCCCAGCCCCTCTAATCCTCATATCCGCGCGGCCCTTTCTGCATAATTTCTTTTGATTATTGCCTCCAGTTCAGTAAGATGTGGTCCCATAAGCTACTATTTCGAAAATAGATGGCGTAGTTTTCCCTGTTTGGGAAGGCGGCGCGAAATAGAAATCACCCACAACATCATCATTTCCCTGGACTCACCCGAGTGAAACGAAAGGCTTTGTCATGAACTGGTATCTGGCGGTCCTCAAAAAGTATGCCGATTTCTCCGGTCGCGCGCGAAGAAAAGAATACTGGATGTTTATCCTGTTCAATATCCTCATCTCATTTGTCATCGGGATCCTCGGGGCGATTATTGGTGAAACAGGTGGACTCATTACGGTCTCGCTTTCCGGTTTGTACTCGCTGTTTATTTTCATCCCCAGCATCGCAGTCACAGTCCGTCGCCTGCATGATACCAATCGCACCGGATGGTGGATTCTGATCAGTCTGATTCCCTTCTTCGGGGCAATCATTCTGTTTATCTTCATGATTCTGGACAGCGATCCCAACGCGAACGCGTATGGTGAAAATCCCAAGCTGGCACCTGAGCCGCAATAAACGTTCTTTCTTGAACAAAATCAACAGGGAGAGAAAACGCGACCCAGCGACTGCTGCGTCGTGTTTCCCCCTGTATTCCCGCTTGACCCAACTTTGCTTCTGTGGACGGAAACGGTTTTCAAATGAACTGGTATCTGAAAGTACTTAAGAATTTTGCCACGCTCGACGGTCGTGCCCGTCGGCTGGAATACTGGATGTTTACCCTGTTCGACGTGATCTTCACAGTCCTGTCGTTTGTCGTCGGTGCCGTCCTGGGGCGAGTGCTGAACCTCGACGAAGCCCTGAATGGAGCAGGACTGGGGCTGATATTCTGCCTGCTTTACCTGCTGGTGGTCCTCATGCCCAAGCTCTCGGTCACGGTCCGACGTCTGCACGATACCGACCGCAGCGCACTCTGGCTGCTGGTTTTCCTGGTCCCCGGCATCGGTCCACTGGTCATGTTGATCATGATGATTCTGGAAGGAACCAGCGGCCCCAACCAGTACGGCCCCGATCCCAAAACGACCGTCGAACCGGCCGCCTGAGACAGACTGTCACCCCACTCCTTTCCCGCTGGAAAATAGCTTTCTCGATTCGTGAAAAAATAAGTCAATCAGGACTGTGCAAACGGTCGAATCAACGGTATATATCCTCCTGCAAATTCAACTTTCAACAACATGAGGTGCCATGTGAATTAAACACCGTGTGGACGAGGGGCTTCGTCAAGCCACAACCTGCGACCACACTCCTTCCTTTTGTGTATTAGAGATCCTAAATGATACACCCCAAAACTGAGTTGAAATTTATCAGCAACGAAATCGGCTACGGCGTCGTCGCCACCGAGTTCATCCCCGCTGGCTCCATCACCTGGGTCCTGGATAAACTGGACCGCGAGTTCAGTTCAGTCGAATTTCAGTCGATGGAAGACATCTACCAGAATATTCTGGATACCTACTCTTTTCGCAATAACCAGGGAAACCTGGTCCTCTGCTGGGACAACGGCCGCTACGTCAACCACAGCTTCAATTCCAACTGCCTGACCACCGCTTACGACTTCGAAATTGCCATCCGGGACATTCACCCTGGGGAACAGCTGACCGACGATTACGGCTACCTGAATATCCCCACTCCCTTTCGTGGTATTGATGAAGGAACCCGCCGCAAAATCGTGTATCCCAACGATTTGATCAAATACTACAAGATCTGGGACAAGAAACTGCTCAAGGTTTTCAATCGTATCCCCCACCTCCATCAACCACTGCAGGAACTGCTCACTGAAGAGATGTGGAATGAAATCGTGGCCGTTTCCAAGGGACATCAGGAAATGAAATCAATCCTCAACAACTATTACAACGATGAAAGCAGAACCGAAGAGCGGAAGCCCAGCAAAGAAAAGAATACTGCCGTTTAAACTTCTCCCCCATCAGCCCGGAGAATGATTGACACGTTCCCGCTCATGCTCCAGACTGGAAGCATGAGCGATCTTCCTTTTATCCGCTGCCTGGGCTGTGAAACAGCCGTGTTTGATCCAGGTCGGGCTTCCTGTCCCGGCTGTGGACGCTGCCCGGTGTGTGGAAGCAGGCGTTTCAAGACCGAAGTCAAAACCTGTCCGGACTGCGAATTGCCTTACTGCGACTGTTGTGGTCGCTGTCCTCAATGCAACGGGCTGCGGTACTCGGAAGAGATTCCCCCCTGTGAGTGCGGACATCCGCTGGACGCCGAGAAACTGGCAGACCTGGTACGCTATGAAGCCGTCGTGGGAGCAATCAGGCGGCCCACCCCCTGGGGTTGTCTCTGCGCTGCATTCACTCTGACTTTAGTGGCACTGCTGCTGATTTACGTCTGGAATCGTTAGACCAGGTAGCGTGGACAGCCCTGCATTCGCTAACGTTTTGCCCATTTTCTTCTTGAACTCCGGTTTTCCAGACTGCTACGATAACCCTGTTGCTGGCAGGAAGCGGGACTGGAAGCTACGCAGCCCCGACCTGGCAAC
Source organism: uncultured Gimesia sp. (assembly GCF_963972345.1). NCBI lineage: Bacteria > Pseudomonadati > Planctomycetota > Planctomycetia > Planctomycetales > Planctomycetaceae > Gimesia > uncultured Gimesia sp. Next base: position 9,396 of record NZ_CAXAVM010000211.1, read on the forward strand.
AGGATTCGGGCATGTGTACCGTTTGTCAGGATAGAATTCCGGGATACTCGCTCAATTTCAACATAAGGGAGCGCACACATTTCACTATCGCATCGTCCAGACTATTATGCTCGTCGCCTGAAATTTTGCAGACGAGATAATAAAACGGGATACATGCTAACAAAGGAGATCTGTGATGGCTGATGAAAAACTGAATTTACCGGACAACTACCTGCTCTGGCTGGACAGCCTCGAGAATGAAGCCTACGCTGAATTCGACGAACGGGAGTGGGAGATCGCCAGTCGTGAAGAGCTTCAGGAACTGCTTGAGATCGACGATTACGAGGTCGCGTACATCGATCAGGCGAACCTGTATGTGAAACTGATCCAGGATATCACCGGCGATACAACGACGATGGATGATGAGGGTAACCGAATCCCCTTCTCCCGCATTGGCTCCTGGCTGACCATCGGCTACGACAACGAAGACCTGCTCTGTGTCGACCCGGCTGACAACTACTCCGTCTGGGGCTTCTATCCCAATGAAGGTGGCGACGTCGAAAAACTCGCGGACAACCTGGATGAATTTTTGGAAGGACTGGAACTGCTGGAATAAGCCATGATATCTCTGAATAAACTGATATCATTGCGGTTAAGGAATTCCTGATTTTTTATGCGAAGCATTGAAGAGTTTCGAAATCGACAACTGGAAATGCTGCCACATGCATTGAAACGACCTGCCATGTATGGGGGAAATGCCCCTGGAATCGCATTATCATTAGGCTCACTTTTATGGGATCTCTGCTGGATCGATGAACGCGAGAACGATTGGGAAGAATTCAAAGAAACTGATTTAAAGGGAAGTCGCGGAGTGCTGGGACAATTTGAGTATCAGCACTTTCAAATCCCGGACTACATCGCTGAAGTGGCCTCTACTTATGCCCAGGTGGCGCACAAACTCGATTACTTTCAACCAGATCGTGTCCTGAATGCTACGGAATGGAACGACCTGCAATCCACGTTGATTCCGGATTTTTTCGAACGTGACTGGACCCAGACTGAAATCTATGATCGCCTGGGACCGCCGTCTTATGAAAATTACAGTAGCGACACAAGGGTCGCCTGTTTTGCTCCTGAACCTGCCGCAGACTGGATCTTTTTCGATTTTTCGCGACGACTTCCCGATCACAGTGACTGGTTACAGACTCCGATCTTGAGGGATATTCGCAGAACAGAAAACCGATTTGAATTCTTCCCCTTCGCAGAATGGTGTCAGAAATAACATTAGAAGAAATTGACACATGCGCAAACGCCTCCGCAAAAAGAAACATCGGGGTGAGTTCATCGACTGGAATGTCGCCGTCACCGTGAACCTGGTACCCGGATCGGACTATGAAATATTTCTGGACGACTGGATCGAACAGGCCATCGAAGGAAATCACTGCTTTTTTGGGGGCTCCAGCACGCCACAGCAGATCGAGGGGACCATTCAACTGGGAACCGCAGCAAAGCAGCCCGAAAAGCGTCTGACGGACATCATCGACTGGCTCAATAACCGTCTCGATGTCTTGAATTTTCAGTTCAGCCCCCTCTACGATGGCTGGAATGGCCCGTTTCTGGATTCTGATGGTCGGGAAAAGATTTTTTAAATTAAGGCTTGACTAAAACAGACAGGTCTGTATATTTCAAGTATGAGCAAAACACAACGCCCCTCCAATGCCCGGAAACGCATCGTCGAAACAGCCGAGAAACTGTTTTATTCGGAAGGCATCCGTGCCGTCGGCATCGATCGTGTGATCGCCGAAGCCTGGGTGGCGAAAATGACATTATATAATCACTTTCCCTCGAAAGATGATCTGGTCGTCGAAGTCCTCAAATATCGGGAAGAACAGTTCAACCTGTATCTCAGACAACGCATGCTGGAACACCAGTCGCAGGGACTGAATTCACTCAAAGCGTTTTTTGCCGCGTTAAAGGACTGGTTCCAGTGTTCTGACTATCGGGGATGTGCATTTCTCAATGCCCTGGCGGAACTGGCGGACTCGAATCCCACAGCAACCGATTTTTGTTCAGACCACAAACGACGATTTAAGGAGCAACTGACCGAAATCATAATTGAGTCCGCAGGCACCCAGGCAGCAGCCGTTGCCCCGGCGATTTGTATTCTGGTGGAAGGCGCCATCGTGACTGCCGTCAGCGAAGGAAATGCTGATGCCGCCGGGATTGCCGAACAGGCGGCTGAAATCCTGATTTCACAAACAAAATAAAGAACCCGTTTCCTCTTTTTTTGACCATATCCATACAGACCTGTCTGTTTATTATATTTGTATTTCACTTACCCGCTTTTGTGTAAAATGTTTTGAAGGAGAAGAAAGATGCCACGTTTAATCGCCGTCAATCCCGCCACCGTCACAGGTCCCGCTAAAGCATTATTAGACGGAGTCCAGTCCAAACTCGGAATG
>NZ_CAXAVM010000212.1:0-11706 GCF_963972345.1 uncultured Gimesia sp.
CGCAAACGTCACGCCAAACAGTTCACTTTTTTTGACCTTTTGAGACAGCTTCTAGAAACCTCGTGTGAAGAAGAGATTAAGTGAGATCATGACTCCCGGAATAAATGTCAACATTTCCATCATGGTTCATGCCTCTCTATCGGATCTTCATTGCTGAGAGGCGTTGTTTCTGAAGATTCATTAAGTGGCCAGATCAATTCGATGAGAAAGAAAACCCCTTTCATAGCTCCCGAAATCAGTAGAGCAACGATAAATAATTCACCTCCCAGTTTCCAATTTACTAAAGTATCGAATCCATGTTGTGACCGCCAGTAGGCGGCACGAACGGCGGCTCCTGCGATCAATCCAGCATCCATGCTCACAACACCAACCAGCTTTCCTCTTAAATCAAAGCTGTAGACAATGAAAGTCGCCAGGGCAAAGCACATAAACAACAAGAAGGCTCCGGCAAATTGCACACCAGCGCAAATCAACCCCAGAAGAAAGCCGAGCAGTAAAAGCCCTATGGTCGTTCGCAGATAAATCAAATAATTTTTGTTTGTATTCGAGAACATAAGATTCGAAATTCTATTGTGATGTTTTTAACGTGTCAGACCCTGATTCATTAGTTCCAGTCTCATTTTCGGTTCCTGATCCCTTTAAATCCTCTTCATTGTCAGCAGGTTTGATTGCCTTCAGCGTAACAAGTGCGAGAACAAGGCCAATTAAACACGATGCACTGACATGCTTAAACAGGATCAGGAGAGTATGATCAGAGGTGCTAAACACTGGAGTCTCCCCAAAGAGAACACGCCTGATTTCTAATTCATACCAGTTACCCAATGAGCAAGCGACAAAGCAAGCGACAGGAAACGAACCATAAATATTGTATGAAAACCACAGAATGCAAAAAGTGATCAATGAACACAATAGCCAAACCGCGCGAAAACGCCTGGTTTTGATTGCCATCAGCGTAACAGGTGCGAAAACAAGGCCAACTAAACATGCTGCAATGACATGCCAGAACAGCATCAGGCGAGTAGCACAAGAGGCGATCGGCATTGGAATACCCCCATAGAGAACACACCTGAATTCCAATTCATACCATTCACCCAATGTGCACCAGATATAGTAAAGGCCCAATGTGCCATCGACAGTTTCATACTCCGATGGAAACGAAGCACTAATCTGGTAGGAAAACAACAGAATGCAAAAGGTGATCAATGAACACAATAGCCAAACCACGCGAAAACGTTTGGTTTCGATTGCCATCAGTGCAACAAGTGCGAGAACAAGGCCAATCAAACACGCTGCACTGAGATGCCAGAACAGGCTCAGGCGAGTAGCATCAAAGGCGCTCATCAATTGAGTATCCCCAAAGAGGATCGGCCTTATTTCCAATGCATACAAAGTGATCAATGAACACAATATCCAGACCACACGAAAACGTTTGGTTTTGATTTGATTCAAAATCATATACACACCGCTCTTTCTATCCGATGAGAATATTACGAATACCTTGACAGCGAACCGCTACAATGGCAACACGCTTTATCCAATTTAATCACCATGGGCTCGCAGTGACTATGCTCTGTCGCAAGCAGGCACTTTGGCTTTTGGTTTTGTTTGAATAGGAAGGCGGATAAGGGGTCAGAAGGCGATTAAGGGGTCAGACCCCGATTCATCAGTTCCAGTCCATTTTCGGTTCCTGACCCCTTTAATATTTTCCGTTTTCTCTGCCAGTTTCCTACTCGCTGCGCTCGGCACGAATTACATTCGGGCCAACCCCTTCTATTCACTTACTCTGCTGATTGATCGGTGTGGTTCATGGTCCGCAGTCAAATCACTCAGCGTGCCAGCCGCGCCAGGTCCAGATCAGGGTGTCAGCTAAAGTCTGTTCGAAGACTTTGCGGTCGCAGTGCCGGGTACCTTTGCTGAAGACGTAGCGGTAGTCGTAGCCTTTGGCCTTGAGGGCATCGGCAGTTCGCTTGTTGGCCATCACCCAGTTGTGATAAGTTTCTTCAGGATCGTTGGCACGGAGGTCGTTTTCGGCGACGTGCGTGAAGATTCGCAGCGGCTTCTTGTCGCTGTTTTCGATCAACTTCATGCTGGAATGGTATTCCCAGGCCCCCAGGGGGAACTCTGCTTCTTCAGGGGCATCGTCGTCCTGCTGATCGACGAACGTGCCGGAATAGGTAATCAGGCGACGGAACAGATCCGGACGGAACCAGCCCATTGTCAGCGCAGCCGCTCCGCCCGAACTGCAGCCCATCGTGGCCCGGCCCCAGGGATTGTCGGTAAAAGCAATATTGGGGTAAGCCGCTTTGATCTCTTTATTATTCAGCACGGCCGGCAGGACTTCGTCATTGATGAAGCGGGCATAGCGGTCGGACATCGTATCGTACTCAAGACCGCGCTCACTCCCCTTGCCGTCGTTTCCGCCGTTCTGGACGCCGATGACGATAAACGCCGGCAGCCTGCGAGCGGGATCCTGCGAGATCGTCAGGTTGTCCAGGGCATGACAGACCAGGTCCATGCGGCTCGGTCCGTCCTGCATCACCAGGATCGGTGCCTTTGTACCATCTTTGTATTCAGCGGGGACATACACGAATATCTTGCGAGTTTCCCGCACTGGCTTTTTCGGATCGAGGGTTTTATCCGTGCCGGGAAAGATTTTACTGTTCGCCAGTGGCATTTCGAACTCGAAATGTTTTCCTTTCGGATTGCCCTGATCAGTCAGATCGGCAGCAATTTTGTAATCGGGGCCCGTCACGTGATTCCCATTGCCCTGCGTGCCGGGATCCTCTGTGTATTTTTCTGCAGAATCCACCACACTGGAAGCAAAACCAGCTGCAACGACTGTGAGAAGACAACAGAAATGACGGGACCGGAGTCGGGATTTGCGCAGCATAGGAAATTCCATCGATTACAGGAGACGGTTGATAAGAAACCAGAACCAACTTTAAAGGCTACTCAATCTGATTGCCGTTATCAATCAATGGCGCAATCAAAGCGGCCCCCGTTCCTTTTGCCTGGCGCTGTATGAGATCGCAGCGAAGTTGCTCACCAGCCGACCAGAGCTGTTCCAGCCACGCCAGACTTTTCTTCTGCGTGTCAGCGGCCTGCCTGTTTCTTGCTGGCGGCCGTCGCCGGGACATCGAAGTCGAGCGTGGTCTCAGACTGTGCGGCGTCGATCTCTGCCGTTGCCTGGTAATCTTCAAACAGTGGCGGGCGAATTTCTTTCGATCCAGTGGCCGTGAAATCATAACCGGTGATCAGGATCTGAATGGCACCTGCGACGGTCCCCTTTCCGCCGGAAGCGCCGGTGTCGTATTTACCCCCTTTAATCATGGCATAGCCTACGGGGCCTTCGTTTCCTTTTTCGGCATCGGGCACAAACGTGATACGTCCACTTTCCAGCGGCTCCCCTTTATAGTTGATGGACCCTGAAACATCATAGCGTTCAGGACCATCATTGCTGCTTCCACAACCGGACAGACCAGACAGGCAGCAATACAGACTCAACAAAACAGCAAACGACAGGCGGTTCATCCTGATATCTCCCCCTCAATCCAGATAAGAAACAAACGAAGCAGTGTGCAGACAAAAACGGAAGACGTCGGTTTACTTAGAATTCGCCCAGGACTTTACCGTCTGCCCGGTCACCCAGATTCCCATAGATGGCGATGCTGACGTTTTCACTGATGAACCGCACGCTGCCATCACAGAGCGTAAAATGAGCGCCGCCCGGATGTAGGCTGCCAAAGCCATCGCTGTCGACCACGAACGGATAGATACCGTCATCATCGGGGGAACTGCGATTGATGGGACGTGTCGAATTTGTATTGCGTGAAATCAGGGTGTAACGTTTGTGGATTCCGATTCCCCCCCAGGCGCCGCCTGTTTCGTAAATCGAGCTGCTGTCCACTTCGGTGTATTGATTATTACTCACTTCACCCAGGGCGATGGTATTACTCGTGCCATCAATGATATCGCGAAATCGTGTGGCGGAATTTGTATAGAACACGCCGGGCATCGGGTTCATGGAAGTTGCCTGTCCATAATTGTTGATGTTGCCGCGACAGCTCACATAGCTGGATCGGCCGTAGCCGTTAATCGTTGTGCCTTTATTAAATTGTGTGTCAGACGGACAGGAGAAAACCGATAATGTACCGCCAAGCTTGTTGGTACTGTTGGGGCCCTGTAACAGACCATGGCCTGAAACGAATGATCCTCCGTGTGCATAACCCTGGTAGTCACTGTTGTTAAAATTCTGCAGGTTGTACAGCGGCGCCTGATCCAGATACGGGAGCAGGTATAATCCCCAGGCGGGGTTATGGCCTACATAGCGATGATCATTACTGGGAACCGGTGTGCCCCCCGCAGACATGAACTGCGGGACCGCCCAGCCGGGGGGAAAGACCGAATGGGCTTCGTGGTAGTTGTGCAAGGCGATACCCAGCTGTTTCAGATTATTTTTGCAACTGGAGCGACGAGCCGCTTCCCGTGCCTGCTGGACCGCGGGGAGTAGTAGAGCAATTAAAATAGCAATGATGGCAATGACCACCAACAATTCGATCAGCGTAAATCCACGACGTTGCATCATGAAACCCTGCTATAAAATGAAGAGGAAAGCAATCAGGAACAGGCGAGCTCAACATTGTCAACTGAAGGAAGGCAGAGAGTGATTCGTTACGAGTGCACGCAAGCGGGCTCGTGCTTTCAATTCCTTCGTCTTCACCAAAGGAGCTGGTCTTTATTGTCAGCACGAATCAAAATCTCTGGATGTGTATTCTTACGTAGTTCTAAAGCTTTGTCAATTTTTTGATGTACAAATCGTTAAGAATCTCGGGAAGAATCGATTGTGCAATGCTGAATATTTCCAGCGCGCAGCATTTTGAGAATCGCGTTTCTCAGGCGAGTCAACACGTTCGAGAAGACCTGGAAATGTCACAGTCAAACTGTCATAGTCTAAGGGTTCGAATCAGAATCTGCCGGCTGCATGGCTCCGGGTGCAGACTCTTTATTTTGCTCACCCGGTTGGCAGCGACTGGCCAGTGTTCCCAGAATTGGTGAGATGAGTGCCGTCCAGCCGGTCTGGTGGCTGGCGCCTAAGCCGCGGCCTGTTTCCGCATCAAAATACTCATAGAACAGAACCAGGTCACGCCAGTGCGGATCATTCAACAGGACGTTCGTGCGTGCATAACTGGGGCGGTCCCCGTCATCCTGCGAGAGGAACAGTCTTGAAAGCCGCTTGCGGATTTCGTCGGCAACTTCCTGCAGATCCATGTAATTCCCCGAGCGGGTCGGGCATTCCACCCGTAGCGATTTACCATAAAACAGGTGATAGCGCTCGAGTGCTTCAATCAACAGGTAATTCAGCGGAAACCAGATGGGTCCCCGCCAGTTGGAATTTCCGCCAAACAGGCCACTATCCGATTCCGCCGGCATATACTGCACACACAGTTTCTCTCCGTTCAATTCATACTCGAACGGATGTTCTTCGTGGTATTTCGAAAGTGAGCGGATTCCGAAGGTGGATAAAAACTCGTCTTCGTCCAGCAGGTAGCGTAACATCCGCAGCAGTCGTTCGCGGGTGGGAATCGCCAGCAGGCGGCGTCCGCAGTCCGCGGTTTCCTGGTCGCGCTCCATGTAAGTCATGAAGCGGGTCAGATCGGGTCGACTCTTGAGGAACCACTCCATCCGCTTGCGAAAGCCGGGCAGTTTGTCAATCGTCTCATCAAACAGCACGTCGACCGTAAACAGCGGAATCAATCCCACGATCGAACGGATTTTGAGCGGGATACTGCGATCATCCAGGTACAGATGATCGTAATAGAAACCGTCTTCTTCATCCCACAGACCGGTTCCGTCCAGTGAGTTCATCGCTTCGGCGATCGACACGTAATGCTCGAAGAATTTTGAAGCCATGTCTTCGTAAGCGGGGTTGCCATCTGCCAGTTCGAAGGCAATCGACAACATGCTGGAACAGTAAAAGGCCATCCAGGCGGTGCCATCAGCCTGTTCGAGATGCCCGCCTGTCGGCAATGGCTTGGAGCGATCGAAAATTCCAATGTTATCCAGGCCGAGGAAACCACCGCTGAAAACATGCTTGCCGCGAATGTCTTTGCGGTTCACCCACCAGGTAAAATTCAGCAGCAGCTTCTGAAAAACGCGTTCCAGAAAGTTGCGATCGCGGTCACCGTTGGACGCGGTCATCTGGTACACGCGCCAGCAGGCCCAGGCATGGACGGGCGGATTCACATCGCTGAAGTTCCACTCGTAAGCAGGCAACTGGCCGTTGGGGTGCATATACCATTCACGTAGAAACAGAATCGCCTGCTCTTTCGCGAAAAAGGGATCGATTTTCGCAAATGGAATCAGGTGAAAGGCAGAATCCCAGGCGGCGTACCAGGGGTATTCCCACTTGTCGGGCATCGAAATAATATTTCGATTGTACAAGTGCCCCCAGTCGGCATTGCGCGGATTCGGCAGCCCCGGCGAGGGGGTCTCATCTTCCCCTTTGCGTGGATTCTTCAACCAGCGGGGAATCACATAGTGATAGAACTGTTTCGTCCATAACAGGCCTGCATTTGCCTGACGCAGGATCTGCTCTTCGTCATCCGAGAGGCCCGGCGAGACCAGCGAACTGGCAAACCGATCCGCTTCTTCAATGCGCTGGGCGAACACCTCGTCGAACCCGGCGCCAAATGCTTCGACCGGTAATATCTGTGTTGCTGACATGCGCAGGCGAAACTCGACAGATTCTCCCGCGGGAACCACACACTGATAATGGGCGGCTGATTTTGTTCCCTTTGGACGGGGATTGACTACGCCTTCGATTCCCTCCACGACTGCCAGATGAAAGGCATCTTTACAGGAAGGACGTTTACTCTGGGGATCATCGAACCGCCACGTGTTCGTTTCATTCTCGGTAAACATCCACTGCGGAAGTGCGCCGTCCGGACCCACATCAGCGATCAGCTGAAACTCACCCAGTGATTCATGTTTCGCGACTAATCGATCGTCTTCCAGTTGCGCCAGGCTCGGCTTCTGCCGGGGGCGGTCCAGCGTATCACCCCAGCTCCAGGTATTGCGATACCACCAGGTCGGCAGTACGTGCAGCGGCGCATCTTCCGGCCCGCGATTAAACACGGTGGCGCGGATCAGAATGTCTTCGTCAGCCGCCTTGGCGTATTCCATCTCAATATCGAAGTAACGCCCTTCGTCAAAGATACCGGTATTGGTCAGTTCATACTCCGGCTCTTTTCGGGAACGCTTCGCATTTTCTTCACGTAGCTTTGCATACGGGAATTCGGACTGCGGATATTTATACAGCGCCTTCAGATACGAATGCGAGGGAGTCGAGTCCAGGTAATAATAGGCCTCTTTGACGTCTTCCCCATGGTTGCCTTCCGGCCCGGTGAGACCAAACAGCCGCTCTTTCAGAATCGGGTCTTTACCGTTCCAGAAAGTCAGTCCGAAACAGAGTCGGCACTGCCGGTCGCAGATGCCCAGCAGACCATCTTCCCCCCAGCGATAAGTGCGCCAGGTGGCTCCTTCGTGTGTGAAATTCAGCCAGGGATCACTGATGGCGGTACTCTCGCGTACGGTTCCCCACTGACGCTCAGCCAGATACGGTCCCCAGCGTTTCCAGTTGGCACCCGGTTCACGCTCCGATTCGGCGACAAGACGTTCCCATTCAACTTCTGGCATAGATATCATTACTTTTTTAAGAGTCAGGCAGAGACAGGCGTGCCTAATGTATTTGCAGGACGTGCGCAAGAATATTGCTTTCCTGGACAGGAATCAATATGTCAGCACGATATTTACACGCCTGGTTCCGTAATTGCGAATTTCGTTCCCATGATTCACGGTCTTATCAGAATTCTCATGAAAAGCAACTGACTGAACAGGTCTGAACGAACTGGCTTTTGACAGTCGGACGCTTGCAGGCAGAACCCGCTGTGTTCATGTCCAATCGTTGCGATATGAATTATCCGGGGCAATGATTCTCAAAGCATATTGCGAATGCCAGAGGCAGAGGTCGGAAACGCAAACAGCACCGATTTAACGTCGGTCGCGGTCAGACGGAACTTCATAGCCAGCGCAAACAGATTAATGGTTTCCCCCGCATCAGGGGCAAGCAGATGTGCTCCCAGGATCTGATCGGTCTGCCTGTCGATGAGGATTTTATACGCCGCACAGGTGGCTCCCACCTTTCGCAGCGAGCCCCAACTGCTCATATCGCCGTCCTGAACCTCGAAATCGTATCCCGCTTCGCTGGCCTGGTCTTCGTTCATCCCCACTGATGCCAGTTGAGGTACAGTAAACAGGACGCGAGGTACTACGCCATAATCGGGAGTCGCCTGATTGCCCTCCATAATATTTTTCACCACGGTAAAACCCTGCTGATTGGCGACTGGCGTCAGTTTGGGTTGATCGGTGCCAGCCACATCACCGGCGGCATAGACATGCGGATTGGAAATGCTCTGCATAAATTGATTGACCTTGATTCCCGTTTCATCATATTCAATCGCCGCCCGTTCCAGATCCAGTCCCTCGGTAGCCGGGACGCGACCGGCACCATGTACGACCATGTCGGTATAATACTCTTTCTCCATCCAGTTTTGCCTCACAGTCACTTCCAGTTTTCTGTTCTTATTTTTGTATAAGGACAGTACATCTGCAGACAGAATGATGTTGATACCCAGGTCACGCGAATATTTCACAAGGCGGTCGACCAGGGAGGGTTCAAAGTCACTCAGTGGTCGTTTATTGTGATCCATTACCGTGACTGCTGCACCTGCCCGTTGAGCCACATGGGCAAATTCGAACGAGATATAACCCCCGCCAATAAAGAGGATCTCTGCGGGTAACCGGGGCGTCTGCAGAAACTGATCGCTGTGAGTGAGCAAATCCTCTCCGGGAATATTGAGGGTTGCCGGCCTGGCGCCGGTGCAGATCACAATTTTTTCCCCTTCCAGTTCGGCGTCATCGACTTGGATAGTCTGCAAACCCGTGAAGCGCGCAGTGCCCTGGATGATGCTGATATTCTTCTTTTCAAACTTTTTTGTTTTTTGAGGCGTAACGGGTTTTGTGAACGTCTCTTTAAAAGCGATTAACTGCGACCAGTCAATCCTGGCCTGGCTGTCATCAGCAATTAACTGCCCTTTCGACCGTCGTGTCCAGTCAGCCAACTCGGCGGCGTGAACCAGTACTTTCTTGGGATTGCAGCCGTGCAAAGCACAGGTGCCTCCAATTTGCTGCGAATCAATGACAGCGACCTTGAATTTTTCTGCGCACTGCTCAGCAATCCGGGTCGCCGCGGGACCCGATCCCAGAATCAGGATGTCGAATTGTGTGGTCATAACCCATTCTTTTCATCAAGACTGTGTCCAGTTTTACTGTAGAGTCTCCAGGGACATTTGAACCGAGTATAATAGATTGAGAAACACTATGGTTAAATGTGATACGCTTCAGGAAGATCAGAACATGATTTTTAAAGCCTCACTGTAATTGGTGTACCCCGTCAAATCTCCTGATCTATCGGATCAAGGTCGACCTGTTCCGTTTCCGGATCAAAAAACACGTTTCTGGCAAGTGGAAACTGATGTGATCGGCTCTCCAGAAAATGCATGAAATAACCGGCTGTATTTGGAAACACAACCAGATCGCCAATCGACACCCCCTGTGGAAACTGCAAACGCCTCAGGCTTAAGAATTCCGATTCATTACAGTACGCACCCACCAGGTAACCTTCCATCGCTGGTGCTGTCTCCGACACAGTCTTCTCTTTATCTACCGGAATCAACAAAGGATCTACCAGAAAATCATCGCTGTTGGTACGGCACTGCGTGCGATTCATGGAAAGCCCGATGAACCAGCTGCCATCGCTGCGCTGCTTACGAAATTCTACTCGTGCCGCGGTCAGGCCACAACCATCTAAGACACTTCGTCCAGGTTCACACCGCAGTTGAAGCTTGCGGCGGCAGAGTGCTTTGGCAATGGTTGTGTCTTCGCAGTCTGCCTGCAACAGATCCTGTAACCAGTCCTGCTGAACTGGCGATTGGTAATAGGGATAACACTTAGGCTTACCCAGCAGTCTGCCCTCATCTGCAATCAGGCCCAGGCCATGATTCTCCCAGGTCAGCGGATTTCGATTTCCCAGCAGAGCCTGACGGTGTTCTCGCCAGAAACGCTCCCAGGCAGCTTTCGAGTCGAGATAACTCATGGGAAAGCCACCTCCCATGTCCAGAAACACAACCGGATGCTGCTGCGACCGCAAATCATCAATGTAAGGCAGCAGTTGTCGAATCGCCGCAATCCGCTGGTGTCGGCTGTACCCATCCAGATGAAAATGCAGTCCCGTAATCGACAGAGTACTTACCGTTTCAGTTTCCTGCGACCAGAAACGTTGAACCACAGAAGGGACTTCTGCAATATCGAACCCAAACCGCGAGTTCAGCTTTTTGCCCTCATAAGCAAACCCGCTGATCCTTAATGCGATCTTCGTCGTGCGTTTCGCTTCCCGCGCCAGACGTTCTGTGAGTAACAGCTCATCCGTGTTATCAATGGCAATCGTAATCCCCGCATTGATACACAAATGCAACAATTCCTCACTTTTAACAGCCGCTGTGCAAATGATTTTTTCAGCGGGAACTCCCAGGTCAAGCGACTGTCTGATTTCATTCGTACTGGCGGTATCGATCCCACAGCCCTGCTGACTGGCCGCTTCCACGAACGTCAGGCATTTATTCGCTTTGCGGGCAAAATAGACTTCGAAATCCAGACCAAATGCCTGGGCTGTCTCCCGCAGCAGGTTTAAATTCTTCTGGAACGGCTGAAGAGAGAGTACATTCAGCGGGGAACCGTACTCGTGCACCATTTCAGGCAGGACCGGACTGCTGCACAACGACAACATCCAGGTTTCCAGTCTGGCGGGTAGCGGAACAAGCCCCTGGCAGTATTCCCGCAGCATCGCCTGCGTGTCTTCCAATACGAGACTCGAATTTTTTGAGGACTGATCAGATCTGACAGACTCCATGCGACCTCACCTTTGCTGAATGCGACGACAGACAGAACGAGCCCACTGATCGGGATGCTTATGTAACAGTCGCGTCAGGGTGTCGTTCCCCAGAACACAGCCTTCCGTAGCCCGGCCGATGACGGCCAGTCCGCGCATGATCTCCCCAGTGACTGCAACAGGACGACCAGATCGATTGACTTCGATGCCCCCTGCTCCCTGGATACAGCGTGCCCATCCGGCAGAAATGATTTTCGAAAGGATCGAATCCTTCGCGAACTGTTGAGAGTGAGGAATCACAGCATGCACGAGTCGATCCACGTCAATCGCCCTGCCCTGCTGTGTCAGTTTAAGCGTATGCTCCTTCTGGACCACGCTACCTTTCAGAAAATCCAGATTGATCAGACCCGCTTCGATCAGCGCCAGCATCCGCCCGACATTCTCCGCAGGAGGCCCGAACGCGAGCCGTTCCATTTCGACTGCACATTCTGAAAACTCATGCCAGCTGGAAACAGATAAGCCGCCGTGACTGATTCTGCGTACGAGTGCGGAATAGAGCTGCCGAAAGGTTTCACCCACTGCCCAGATTTCATCCGGTTGTTCCCTCCCTGTCGCGACATGGTAAGCATGTTTTAACAGTGCGAAGCCTTCTGCTCCCGAACAGGTGCTGCTGGTCCATTGATTGTACCAGTGAGCCAGTT
>NZ_CAXAVM010000213.1:0-11661 GCF_963972345.1 uncultured Gimesia sp.
CGGTGTCATGGAGCTGATGATCGCGTCAATCCGCTTCATTTCCGAACCAGGATCCACATCCGGATTCGTATCCATCAGGCCCCCCATGCCGGGAATCATTTTCATGATTTCACGCATCGGGCCCATCTTGCGAATGGTGGCCATCTGCTTCTGGAAGTCGTTCAGGCTGAATTTTCCTGAAGCCATCCGGTTCTGCAGATCAGCGGCTTCTTCCTCATTAAACTGTTCTTGTGCTTTTTCCACCAGGGAGACGACATCGCCCATCCCCAGGATACGTCCTGCCATCCGGTCCGGATGGAATGGTTCCAGACGGTCCAGTGCTTCACCGACACCAATATATTTGATCGGTACGCCGGTTACTTCCTTGACACTCAACGCGGCCCCGCCGCGGGTGTCCCCGTCCAGTTTGGTTAAGATGACGCCATCAAGTTCCAGCGCATCATTGAACGCCTTGGCACTGTTGACCGCGTCCTGCCCTGTCATCGCATCACAGGCGAAGATGACCTGGTCGGGCTGGAGCTTGCGTTCAATCTGCTCCAGTTCTTTCATCAGGTCTTCGTCGACGTGCAAACGACCGGCGGTATCCAGAATCACGGTGTCCACATTGCCCAGTTTTTTCGCCTGGTTCAACCCGTTCTGGCAGACTTTGACCGCATTATTGCCTTCCGGTGCTTCTGCATGCACAGGTACATCAACCTGGCCGGCAATCACTTTCAGCTGCTCGATCGCCGCGGGACGCTGCAAGTCAGCAGCCACCAGCATCGGCCTGCGTCCCTGTTCTTTCAACAGGCGGGCCAGCTTTCCACAGGTGGTCGTCTTACCGCTTCCCTGCAGACCACACATCATAATCACGGTGATACCAGATGGCCTGTATGCAAACCCAGGCTCGACAGGCCCCATCAGATTGATCAGTTCCTGATGGACAATACCGACGATCTGCTCATCAGGTCGCACGGCTTTGAGAACTTTTTCACCAACCGCCTGTTCGGTTACCCGTTCAATGAAGCTGGTGGCGATTTCGTAATTAACGTCTGCTTCCAGTAATGCCTGTCTAACTTCGCGCAATCCGTCCCTGATATTACCTTCGGTGAGTTTTCCACCACGGGCAAGACCGCTCAGAGCACTTTTCAGATTGGACGTTAAACCTTCAAACACGTTAATCAACCAGACCGTTAAGAACTAATTCGATTTTGTTTTGCTACTGGGAATGCCAGATAAAATCGCTTCACTGCAGCTCAGCGATGATAGAAGCTGAGCGCAAAACCGGAACCTAAACCGCGCAACGACAGCAGGTTAAGACACGACGTCTTCTCTTCTGCCATTGTCAGTGTTCACAAAGTTATGGTGAGGCAATAACTTGCATCAAGCCGTGGAGTTTAAAAGCTGTTTGAACAATACACAACGGTTCCAGCACTCCTTTTTAAAATTCTTGTCCCATTTACTCTGCAAAATTCCTACAATATAGTAGAGAAAGCGGACAAACCTGCAATAATGTCAGCATTCCACCCCCGGCTGACCCACAGGATTCTGTGCGATACCAATGATTCGCAACATCCCGGCTGGAGATTTTTGGATTTGTCAGCCTCGAAACCTTATATTTGTGAGTAATTTGGTGTATGGTCTCTGATCACGTTTTCTGCCCTGGAAAACCATGTGACCATCGGTTCACAGGAACCACGTCGCTTCCAGCGTGTCATCTGGGAACACGCCGGTCTCAGGTTGCTTTCCTAGCCTGATTATCCTTCTGTCACTGTCTATTTTGAGTTCAACGAAGCAAAGAAAAAGATGAGTAACACAAAAAATCTGTTCGATAAAGTCTGGGACTTACACTCGGTTAAAACACTGGATTCAGGTCAGGATCAGCTGTTAATCGGCTTACACCTGATTCATGAAGTCACCAGCCCGCAGGCTTTTGAAATGCTGCGTGATCGCGGCCTGAAAGTCCTGTTCCCCGAACGTACCATCGCTACCGTAGACCATATTGTCCCGACGGAGAATCAGGCACGCCCCTTCGCAGACCTGCTGGCGGAAGAAATGATGTCTGCCATCGAAAAGAACTGCATTGAATTTGGTGTAACACTGCTGGACGTCAATGACAGCCGCCAGGGAATTGTTCACGTGGTCGGCCCTGAACAGGGACTCACACAGCCTGGCATGACGATTGTCTGTGGCGACAGCCATACCAGTACCCACGGGGCATTCGGTTCGATTGCCCTGGGAATTGGCACCAGTCAGGTTGCACACGTCCTGGCCACGCAGACCATGGCACTGGGACGCCCCAAAGTTCGCCAGGTCGTCGTAAATGGTGAACTCGGCCCCGGCGTGACCGCCAAGGATGTAACGCTGCACATCATTCGTAAACTCGGAGTCCAGGGCGGCGTAGGTTATGCCTATGAATATGCAGGTGAAGTCTTTGATCGGATGTCGATGGAAGAACGCATGACCGTCTGCAATATGAGTATCGAAGGGGGAGCCCGTTGCGGGTACATCAACCCTGACCAGACGACGGTCGACTACCTGAAAGGCCGTCCGTTTGTCCCTCAGGGAGCAGCGTTCGACAAAGCTGCAGAATGGTGGCTCAACCTGGCTTCCGGTCCGGATGCCAAATTTGATGATGTGGTCGAATTCGATGCCGCCGATATCGAACCCACGGTCACCTGGGGCATTACCCCCGCGCAATCCGTGGGCATTTCAGAAAACCTGGCGCCGATTTCCAGCTATGCCCCCGATGAACAGACACTGATTAAAGAAGCGTTCCGCTACATGGAACTGGAAGAGAATCAGCCGATTAAAGGGCAGAAAATCGATGTCGCATTCATCGGTTCCTGCACGAACTCCCGCATATCCGATCTGCGGGAAGCGGCAAAAGTCGTCGAAGGCCGCCATGTTGCCGATCACGTTCGGGCCCTGGTGGTCCCCGGTTCTCAACTGGTCCGTAAGCAGGCAATTGAAGAAGGTCTGGACAAAATCTTTTCTGATGCGGGATTTGAATGGCGTGAAGCAGGTTGCTCGATGTGCCTGGCCATGAATCCTGACAAACTGGTCGGGAACGAACTGTGTGCTTCATCCAGTAACCGGAATTTCAAGGGTCGCCAGGGAAGTCCCACAGGCCGCACCCTGCTGATGAGCCCGACGATGGTGGCCGCAGCAGCCATCAATGGCTGCGTCACCGATGTGCGGGAACTTCTCACCCCTGCCACGGTTTAATTCAGACTTAATCCACTGACAACATTTAATAAGATTACAAAAATCAAAAGAACAGACTCATGAATGAAGTAGAAAAAATTACCGGCACTGGAATTCCCCTGTTACTGGACGACATCGATACCGACCGGATCATTCCCGCACGCTTTTTACGCTGTGTTACATTCGAAGGCCTCGGCGAACATGCCTTCGAAGACGACCGCATCCAGGATCCGGAACATCCCTTCGATAAGCCGGAATACCAGGAAGCCTCTATCCTGGTTGGTGGTCGTAATTTTGGCTGCGGTTCCTCACGCGAACACGCGCCACAATCACTGATTCGCTGGGGTATCCAGGCGATTATCGCTGAATCGTATGCAGAAATCTTTTTTGGGAACTGCACTTCCCTGGGAGTGCCAGCCGTCTGTGCCAGCCGCCAGACTCTCGAAGCCCTGGACAAAGCCATCAAGCAGAATGCAAAGCAGGAAATCACCGTTGATCTGAAGACCATGAAAATCGCCTGTGGCGATCAGCAGTTTGACTGTACCCTGCCCGAGAATGCGCGTTCCGCACTGATTTCAGGCACATACGACTTTTTAGCCCAGCTACTGAAAAGCACTTCCGAAATCAAAGAACGGGCCGCTGAGGTTCCCTACTTCACATCATTTGCCTGAGAAACCAGTCTGAGTCATTCTCCCACTCTCACAGCAGAGGAAGAATGTCCGCTCTCTTGAGGCAAATGTTGACTTGAAATTCAAATGTGCTCTCATGCCTGAGAAAAAAACAAACAGCAACCGGCGTGATTTCCTGACAGGACGGGTCCTGAAACAGGCGATTGAAAATGCCGGCGATGATCTGGCCGATTATCTGAATCAGGCAACGGAAGAATTCGCGGCCCCCTCCGGCGGATCGACAATCCGTCTGAGTACCCGCGCGATGGCAACCGAATTCGCAATGGTTATGAACCCGGGGGCCAGCCAGCAGGTCATGCGTGCCTCAGATGCACTGGACCTGATTCATGAGTACGAGCAACTGATGACGGTCTATCGCAGTACCAGCGAGATGTCGCGGGTGAATGCCACAGCATCAGAGGGCCCCGTCAGCATGGATCCCCGGCTGTTCGAGATTCTCGATCGGTCTAGACAGATCTGCCTGGACACGGAAGGGGGTTTTGATCCTTCCTCAGGCCCCTTGATCGCATTGTGGCGCGAATCTCGACTGGCGGGCAGACTTCCCACGCAATCGGAAATTGAAGACTGCCTGCAGTATACCGGTATCGAGCAATTTCTGTTTGATCACGAAGCGCGAACGATTCAATACCGGTCGCCTGAGAATGAATTGAACCTGGGCGGCATCGGCAAAGGCTATGCCCTGGATCTCGCCGGACAGTTTTTAAAGTCAGAAGAACAGGAAGACTGGCTGTTTTACGGCGGTTTCAGCAGCATCCTCGCTACAGGAACACATAACAAATTACCTGGCTGGCCGGTGGGAATCAAAAACCCGCTCTTCACCAGCCAGCGACTGGGTACCATTCTCCTGCAGAATTGTGCCATGTCGACCAGTGGATCTTCAGTACAGCACTTTCGTCATCAAGGGCAGCGATATGGGCACATTCTTGACCCGCGCACAGGCTGGCCGGTGTCGGAATTACTGTCTGTAACGGTTATCGCCCCTGATGCAGCCCTGGCGGACGCCCTTTCCACCGCTTTTTATGTAATCGGCATCGAAAAGGCACTGGAGTATTGCGAGAACCATACTCAGGTCGGTACGATTTTAATTCCCCCCCCTGCCCAAGGCAGAAAACTCAGTCCGGTGATTCGAGGAATTCCGAATGAGTTTCTGTTCCTGGATCGCGACCAATTGTTGTCACAATGATTAGTCGCTATAAAGGACTTGTGAAGAACTGGTTTGTAGATCGCACGCATCTGGATCACGATTAATCGTTTCCGAGCGCGGTAAGACGGCCGGACCTGAGTCAACTGACCCGGGTTCCTGTTCTTTCAGAGAGCATGGAAACCAGGGTACTAACCACCGACGATCAATCCGGACCGGCCTTGATCATGTCAAAAAGTGTCACACAGAATCTGACTAATAAAACTGAAATCCCCTGAAAAAATGAGGGTTTACGAGTGCAAGATTTAAAGAAAATCACAGGCATTGCCATCCTGTTCATCGTCGTTTTACGTCTCAGCATTGGCTGGCAACTGCTCTACGAAGGCCTCTGGAAAATTGAAACGCTCAGTTCCAATCGCCCCTGGACGGCCGCGGGCTACCTCAATAATGCCAAAGGACCGTTTCGAGATCACTTCCGCAGCATGACGGGAGATCCCAATGATATGAACTGGCTCGATGCGGACAAGGTCGAAGCCAAGTGGCTCGACTGGGAACAACGTTTCCTCAATCACTACCCCAACCTGACAGACGCTCAGAAATCCCGTGTGCATCAAATGGTTCACGGCAGCGATTATTTTGCTGCGGAATTAAGTGCCCTCCCTCCCGGTGTCGAATTCGACGGCAGCCTGGGCGAAGTGATCAAGTTTGACCCCGAGAGAAAACGCTTGATCGTCGATGGAAAAAAACACCTCACACCAGCTGAAAAACAGCGTTTGCTGGAGATGGTCCCCGTAAAAAAAGGGTCCAACGGTAAATTGACAGGCGGAACTCCCCTTGATCGTGAATACTATGATGCGGTTGAGAAAGTGTATGCGCGCTCTGCCCGACTCAGTTATGTTGAAAAAATGCAGGCATCACTGCGCGGTAACCCGGAACTGGCTGGCCAGATCGATGTCGAACAGGAAGGTACCATTGATGGAAAGCGGGTGGGGAAAATCGAACAATACAAGATTGCCCTCGATCGCTATGAACAGCGTCTTGCCAACGCGGACCAGGATTACAAGGTAGACCACCTTGATAAAATCTGGGCAGAAATTCAGCAGATGAAAGCCAGCCTGGTCAATCCCATTCGCGCCATGGAAGACGAAATGGAATCGGAAGCCACCCAGCTGCTGACCCCCGAACAGCTGGCAGCCGGCCCGGTCCCTCCCGAGGATACGCAGATCCACCGTGTGAACCTGCTGACCATCTACAGTTTGACTCTGCTTGGGGTACTCCTGCTGATCGGGTTTGGCACCCGGATCGCGGCAGTCGCCTCTGCGGGCATGCTGCTCTCATTCTATCTGGTCATGCCTCCCTGGCCGGGAGTTCCAGCCGTACCGGGACCTGAACACAGTTTTATCATCAATAAGAATCTGATTGAAGTCATAGCCCTGCTGGCAATTGCCGCTTTGCCCACGGGAACCTGGTTCGGCATTGATGGACTGGTTTACCGTTTTTTCCAGAGTAGAAAAAACAAGGCAAACAAAACCAACTGATTCGATACATTTTACGTAAGAAATGAAGGTACATCTAACAAACGCCTCGTTTCCCGCCTATAATTTAGTTAACAATCACTCTCTACGGATCACAGCTACGCATTGCGTACCAGGAGATTATTAAGATGAATCTGACTCCCGAACAGGAACAAATCGGTAAAGATAACTTCAATGAAGCTGTTTCGTTTACACGTCGTGACTTCCTCACCACGGCAGCAGCAGCCGGTACCGGTTTAGGTGCTACCTATTTTGGATACGAGGAACTCAAAGGCAAACCAGTCAAAGTTGGATTCATCGGCACGGGTGATGAAGGCAGTGTGCTGATTACCCAGCATCCACCTGAATACATGGAGATTGTCGCCATTGCAGACCTGCGTCCTTCGAACCGCCACAAAGCGTTTCACGGACATGGCAATGAACACCGTGTCGGTCTGATTAAGAAGCTTGGCGCAGAAAAAGCTTCCAAAATCAAACAGTACGACGATCATAAAAAACTGATTGCTGCAAAAGAGGAACTTGGTCTGGAAGCAGTCGTGATTGCGGTTCCCTTAAGCCAGCACGCTCCCATCGCGATGGCAGCACTGGACGCCGGGCTGCATGTGCTCTCTGAAAAACTGATGGCACACAACATCACCGAATGTAAACAACTCATCAAAAAAGCCAAAGAAAAGAACCTGCTGCTCGCTGTAGGGCACCAACGTCACTACAGCGTTCTGTATGACAATGCAAATCAACTGGTAAAAACGGGCCTCCTCGGCGACATTCGACATATCCGCGCCCAGTGGCACCGCAACAACAGCTTCCCCGGTCGGGACAGCTGGCGAAAAAGAGTTCCCAAAGAAGACGAAAAGGCGCTCGCCCAATCCGTCCAGGAATATGGCTACGACAACATGGACGAACTCATCAACTGGCGTCTGTATAACAAAACAGGCGGTGGTTTGATGGCCGAGCTGGGTAGCCACCAGTTGGATGCCTGCAGCATCTTTCTGGGCAAAGTTCATCCGCTGGCAGTTCAGGGTTATGGCGGTAAAAACTTTTACGGCGTCAAAGGCATCGGTTCGAAAGACAAACAGGAAGACGATCGCGAGATCGATGACCATGTGTATGTCACCTTTGAATTCCCGGGCCCACACTACGATGCAGAAACCAACCCTCGCGACATCTGCATCGTGACTTATTCTTCAATCAACACGAACCGCTGGGAACCTTACGGTGAAACCGTACTCGGCAGCCGTGGTACCCTGATCATGAAGACTGAAAAAGAAGCACTGCTCTTTAAAGAAGCCAGCCCCTCAACGGGTGGTGGCGGACCTGACCAGCGTCTGTGGGTCATCAAATCCAGCGATGGCAGCGGCCCGGTCCTGGATGCATACGAAACCACAGCCCCTTCTGCTGCTGCTTCAGACACCACCAAAGCGATGGGCGATGAAATCAGTCGTGGATACACCGAAGAAATGGAACATTTCTGCCACTGTATCCGCACAGATAATCACAGCGATCCCAAAGACGGCGGTCTGAAATGTAATGGAACTGTCGCGATGGCCGATGCGATCATGGCATTGACTTCCAACCTGGCCATGAAGCATAAGGTTCGCATCGAATTCAAACCTGAATGGTTCGATCCCGAAAGCCCCGCGACTCCCGAAGCGGATTTTGCTGAAAAACTCGCCTGATCGCAGTCTATTGAATTCAGACTCTATTTCGATCATGATTCCACAATGCCGAGGAATAACCCCCTCGGCATTGTTTCTTTTTAAATAGTCATCGCATCCACTGCAAAGGGGAATCACGTGTCGGAAGGACGCAAGGCAGGCTTGTTTCTCATATTCGTAACCGTCTTTATCGATCTACTCGGTTTTGGAATTGTATTACCCCTGTTGCCCCGCTACGGCGAACACTTTGAAGCAGGGGGTACCACACTGGGACTGCTGATGGCATCCTTTTCAGCCATGCAGTTTCTGTTTGCTCCCATCTGGGGACGGATTTCCGATCGCGTCGGGCGCCGCCCGATCCTGATCCTGGGTCTGCTGGGCTCGACCTTCTTTTATGGCATGTTCGGTTTCGCGACCTCACTTGGTAAAACCGGTATGTTTCTGGGAATTGATGCCCTTTCCTGGTTATTCATCACCCGTATCGGCGCTGGAATCGCCGGCGCCACGATCCCGACCGCACAAGCATATATCGCCGATATCACCGGCCCTAAAGAACGGGGAAAAGGGATGGCCCTCATTGGCGCCGCCTTTGGGATCGGCTTCACATTCGGACCACTGATTGGCGCTGCTTTTGTTTCTGCAGAAACAGGTGCCACTCCCAGTGCAGCGCCTGGTTATGTTGCCTGCGTGCTCTCCGGGATGGCTGCATTGCTCTCCATTTTCATCCTGCCCGAATCCCTGACGAAAAAGGCGACTGATTCTTCAGCGAAACGTCATCACTGGTTCGATATCTCAGGTTTTCGTCATGCCCTGGCACAGCCGCGCATCGGATTGATTCTGCTGGCGATTTTCCTGACTACTTTTGCGTTTGCCCAGTTTGAATCCACGCTTTCACTGCTGACCCAGGAACTCGGCTTTGCCGCCCGCAGTAACTTTTTCATCTTTGCCTACATCGGTTTCATCCTGACTCTCAGCCAGGGAATCCTGGTCAGACGCCTGATTCCCAGACTGGGAGAATATCGCATGGGACTGATTGGGATTATCCTGATGGTCATCGGCCTGCTGCTGATCGGCGTAGCCGGCAATTCCGGGTCCTACACCATGCTGTATGCCGTACTCCCGATTTCGGTAGTTGGTTTTTCCGCCACCACCCCTTCCCTGCAGTCGCTCCTGTCCTTGAACACTTCGGATGAAGAACAGGGCGGAGTCCTCGGCGTCGGTCAGAGTATCTCTGCCCTGGCCCGGATTCTTGGTCCCCTCGCGGGCATCATCCTGTTTAAAGGAACCCGGGGAGACTTGATCACGGGCAGTATCACTGCCCCCTACTGGGCAGGAGCGGGGATTATGATACTCGGGCTGATTCTGATGTTCCTCTTAAAAACGGGCTCAACAGACCCGGAAACAGAGCCCGAAATCTCATCGCCGGTTGAGTCTTAACCTGTTCCCAGACATACAGAAAACCCCTCAATCACCTGCAAAAACCCGGTCTTGCTCTGTGACTTAAATTGTGATACTGATACGCGCTGTGGTAACTCATCATGACAGGATAGACACTCTTACAGGCACCGATGCCATGCGCGAACAATTCTTCAAATCAAAATGGACCCGCTGTATTCTGCTGGCATTGGCCGTTTCACCTTTTGTCACAGCCAGTTTCGCGCACTGGTCTGGCTCACGCGTGCAGGATTCACTCGCAGCAGAGCCAAAACCTGCGCTGGCATTTGAAACCTATCTGGTCAACACCGGCATGGTGAAAGAAACCACCCGGGTCGTCGGTGCCCGCTTCCGCTTTAAGAATCTGAGTGAGCACACCGTAACCGTGACCGATCTGGTCCCCAGTTGCGGATGCCTCAAACCACGACTCGAGAAAAAAGTCTATGCGCCCAATGAAGCAGGAGAGTTCCAGCTGAAAATGGAAACAGCCAGCGAATCTCCCGGACAAAAAGAATACTTCGTTGATTTCAAATATGAAGACACACAGGAACGCTCCACGCGACTGACTTTCAAACTGGAATTACCAGTCCGCAGACTGGTCGTCAAACCCAAAGCTCTGGTGATCTATCAATTCACACCCGGACGAACCATTCATCCGCTGACTGTTTCCGACTATCGAGGCGGTAAAGAGTTCGAAATCCTCAGCGCCGAAAGTACTTCTGAATACGCCCAGGTAAAACTGGCTGAACGGGAGTTCGACAAAGGGGTTACTTCACAAAAACTGGAAGTCGTTGTGGAAAATCTGGTGCCCCCCGGAAAACACAATGGAATGATCGTCATTAAAACCAACGATCCCGATTTTCCGGAACTCTATGTCCCGATCATTATTCAGGGACCCGACCAGAAAACAGCTCAACAGAATCTACCAGGTTCACCTAACGCCAATTAGACGGTGTGCAGTCTTCCTGCAGCATCTCCCATGCGATTTGAGCCAGGTATCAAAGATAAAGCGACGCTCTGCTCAAGGGTAATGCGTTCCGGATCAACGGGATCAGCCTTTTCTCAAGCTGTAGATATTTCCTCTTTTTTTGGAAATCTTTTCCATTAATTGTACGGAGACCGCAATTCAGCCCCACTATTAATGGGTAGAGCAACCTGATTTTCGGGTTTCTCCCCACAATCCTTTTGAATTTAATGGTGCTGTATGCGTTTAACTCTGAGAACTCTGATCGCGTATCTCGACGACGTCCTCGAACCCTCTCAAATCAAAGAGATCGGCAAGAAACTGGAAGAAAGCAGCTATGCTTCCTCTCTGGTGGAACGCATTAAAGACGTTTTACGCCGACGTCGACTGACTGCACCTGAAGTGGAAGGGCCGGGCTCAAATCCCGATCCGAATACAGTCGCGGAATATCTGGATAATACGCTGACACCGGAAAGCGTTGCTGATGTAGAAAAGATCTGCCTGAATTCCGATGTGAATCTTGTTGAAGTCGCCGCCTCGCACCAGATTTTAACCCTGGTTCTGGGCGAACCCGCGACCATCAACCCGGATACCAGAGATCGTATTTACGCCTTGGGACCTGCTCCTGCAGGCACTCAGACGGAGACAGCAGCTGGAACGACAGTGCCCCAAACACCGGCATCTGATTCAGCAATGGCTCCACACCCCCCTGCTTCAAGCCCCTTGCGTAATCCGACTCCCGTTAAACAGCAGACGATGCCAGCAGAAGAACCGGAGCCTTTCTCTTCGCGCATACCGGATTACCTGAAAACAAAACCGCTCTGGAAAAGGATCACTCCTTACTTCCTGGTAATCCTCGCAGCTGTCGTCTGGGCAGGACTGTTCTTCGGCGATTCGACACTTTTCCCCAACCTGTTTTCGGATGGTGACAAATCGAACCAGGTAGCCAGCACTGCCATCGATAACCCTGAAGTCGATCTGGGAGCACCACAGGCAATTAACAAATCGGAAACGACTCCCCAACAGAATGCTCCCGCTGTTCCCGCAACAAATACAG
>NZ_CAXAVM010000214.1:0-11605 GCF_963972345.1 uncultured Gimesia sp.
CGACGAAAGGCAGATTCCCCGTACAACCTGAGATGGCCACATACAGGTGATTTTCGACACAGCGTGCCTGGGCACAATGCCTGACCCGCAGATAACCGTGTCGCGTGTCCGTATTGAAGGGAACGAAGACAATCTGTGCCCCTTTCTGAGCGGCAATCCTGGTCAGTTCGGGGAATTCAATGTCATAACAGATCTGAATGGCGATGGTGCCGCAGTCTGTCTCAAATACTTCAACCCGGTTACCCGAACTGACGCCCCACCACTTGCGTTCACTGGGAGTGATGTGAATTTTGTCCTGCTTCCCGATCGTACCATCCCGACCAAATAAATAGGATGAGTTAAACAGTGTGTCATGCTCAACGACAAACTGGGAGCCCCCAATCACGTTGACATTATATTTGACGGCCATTTCTGTAAAGAAATCGAGGTATTGGGGCGTAAATTGTGCCAGTCGACGTGCCGCCTGACCGGGTCGGGTCGCTTCCACACAGGACAGCAACTGCGTGGTAAACAGCTCAGGGAACAGGATGAAGTCGCATTTATAATCAGAAGCGGTATCGAGAAAGAATTCACACTGCTGAGCAAACTCATCGAAATTTTTGATGGATCGCATCTGATACTGTACGACACAAATACGGATCGGTTCGACCGGATGATGAAACCGCCGTTTGGCGCCACGCTTATAATCCAGATTCGTCCACTCCAGGTAGGTCGCATAGCCGCAGGATTCCGTATCGGAAGGCAGATAGTCCGGAATCAGCCCCTGCACGGAAAAACCGTTCGCGAGTTGCGCGGTCAACACCTGATCGTAGACCGCTTTTTCGACCACACAGTCAATATATTCGCGAGCCGTCATTTTGTCGGCATGCAGATGGTATCCGGGAATCCGCCCGGCGATGATCATCTGGGTCAGATTTTTCTGTCGGCACAGTTCTTTCCGCGCGTCATACATCCGTCGGCTGAGTTTCATGCCTCGAAACTCGGGGTGGACCATGATTTCGATCCCGTACAGCGTATCTCCCTTGGGATTATGATTGCGGATAAACCCGTCATCCGCGACCGCTTTCCAGTTATGCCATTCCATGCTGGGATCAAACGTCAGAATCAGACTGGATGAGGAAGCCGCCAGGCGACCATCGATTTCCACACAAAGCTGCCCTTCAGGAAAGTGCTTGAGCTGGCTTTCGATATGCTCCCGTCCCCAGGTCTGCATGCCGGGAAAACAGAGTTGCTCCATTTCCACTAACGCATCAAAGTCGTCCATTGTTAAAGGGCGGACTTCAATTTTCCATTCAAAATCCTTCAGATCAAGCGGTTCCATGAGGCATCCTTAAGTGAATCGGTAGCAGTTTCATTACAGATCACCATTATCGTTTGTGTGACCGATTTTGAATAGTGCTTGTAATTCCTTTTCTCGACAGATGCCGACAATGACCTGGCAGACAGCATTTTTTCGTATCAGCAAAAGTTCCAGATCAGGTATCATGTCCATTTTCAGAAAATAAAGCCTTCGTCTCCCTGGAAGTTAATACGAACAGCGTCCAGGCTCCCAGAACCGTCCCCAATGGAAAAACGATACAGATAACAGCGGCACCGACGAGGCAGGAACGATGACTGATTCGCCTCAAAATGCATACCCCAGTCATAAAGCAGATCAGAGAGAAGAAAACAGTCCAGATCCACATCCCCAGCAACATACTGCGTTGTATTGAATCAAATTGATCACTGCGATCATTTTCCATCCCATCGAGGGATGTCAGGTTTGCTGTTGCTTCCGCATTCTCTTTGACCTGATCGCCAATATTCCTCAAAATCACAAGACTGAATATTGAGATCAGACCCAGAACTAAAAACAGTGCGCCGATCAGATTCAACTGGCTCGCTCTCTTGTCTGTCATCAGGGGCTTTCCTTGGTTGAAATAACAGGGTACTCAAATCGATCTTCTTGGAATTCAAGACAAAAAGTCGTCATCCGTGAGTAGATCTGGTTCTTCAAAGAGAGGTCGGGACTGTTTATCAAACAGGATCATCAGCGTCCAGACTCCCAGAGCGGTCCCGATCGGGAACCAGATGCAGACTGCCGCTGATCCAAAAATACAGACAGTCCGGTGGGTTTTCCGGTAAAGGTTGATCCCGGTGACCAGTGACATGCCGCCAAACAGCAGGCCCAGGAACCCCATAAAGCCATACATCAGATAAATGGGGGGCTGCATGGTCTGGAACATTTCGCGCGGGTCAGGACCAAGTTGAGGTTGCGGAATTTCAATCTGCTCAAATGACTGCATCATCGACTTCATCATCATGTAATGGAGCGGCAGGAACAACAGCCCCAACAGGCAGAGGCCGGCCAGAGCCATGAATAACACTCCGGCTACTTTGAGCTGTTTTTCGAATTTGTCTGTCTGTTCAGACATCTATTGCGACCTGACTTTGAAGTGATTGATAAGTCGAGATTGGACTCAGTCTAGAATAACAAATGAAAAATCAAATCCATTAACGATCCTGAACCTGATGGCTGTGAACCCACCTTTTTCTGGAAAGATTGTCGTTCTGCGTTCTCGGGGTATCGGGCGGCAATCGGCTGGTCGTTCAGGTTCTGGTAGTCGCTCAGATCGGGTTCATCATCCCGCTCCAGCGGATTGAACTCCACATTCGTAAAGAGATAAACGGTGCTCGTTTGACCCCCTTGTTGAATATATTGCACGGCCTTCAATCTCCAGGGACGTTTCTCCAGATGGAGCTTGAATTCCTGAAAAAAAACTGCATGTCTCCGCAATTTTGGCTTACCGGCAATCGTGATATGAGTGTCATTTTCCCGAATGACCATCAGATAAGAATGAGAAATAAACTCATCAAATTTTGCCTGATTAGGCACGCCAGGCAGAACAGGTGCCATGTTGTCCATTTCCGAGAAGTACCGACCGAAATCATACCATTTCGGCTCCGATTCAGTCTGAGGTCGTTTAATAATTCTAAACTCTTCGTACTTTTTTTCTCTGTGATCGATGCTTCTGATCCATGATTTCTGCCAGCGCCATTCTTCGCTGAAACCCTCTTTATACTCATAAGGACTCCCATCAGGTGCTTTCTTCAGAGAGTCAGGATCAGGTTGATTCGGTGCGGGGTTGTATCGAAAGAAACCATACTGAGGTCCCAGATAGCCAAATGTACCCACTGAATGTTTTTGCTGCTGAAATACATCATCGTAATCGATTCTTAAAATCTCGCCTTGTACTCCTGTGAAGCTCAGGCATTCTTCACTCCATTCGTGCAGAACCTCCCGGGCCCGCTGCTCTGTTTCATGGACAGGAGGGGATTTCGATTCCGCTTTGAGGGGAGTCTCAGTCAGCCCGAACACGATCAACGTCAGAAAAACACGGGCATCCATTCAAGTGTTCCTTTTAAGCATGAAATAAATCGATCAGGTCGGGAGGGTTTCCGGGCAACACAAATCCTGGCGGCTGTGCCATTCGTGGGGAATGCCCCGCATCAGCAGGGCACAGTCAAATTCCACAGTCCCTGGCGGAAACCGGTCTGGATCATCAAAGAAGCTGGACGTGATGGATTCCACCTGCAGCGGCTCCGCTTTCCAGTCCTGACAACATAACTCGAGACCATCAAAGTGCCCTGCCCTGTTACTGGCAGAATAGCCGAGTGAACCCTGTTCGAAAAAGTCAGACGCTTCCTGCACGGAGGCAAAAACAGACGATGCGGGCAGTTGGTCCGTCACAGAGCCTGTCACCTGTATCTGTGCCTGACCATCTCTGGCCTGCATTGCAACCGAGAAATGCGTGTCCGTCTCTTCGACTGTAAAACGGGCATGATGATGGGTGCCGGGAAAGATTCGTCCTCCCGCCAGGGCATTCAGACAGGAATCGGTATCGCGGCGGTTCACATAGACCCCCTGTTGCGTCTGTCCGTCCGATACCCATTCGACGGCGAACCGATGGGCGGCGTTTTCCGAACGAATTCCCCAGGAAAAGGGGGCACAACGGGGGCGGACCTTCGTCAGGCGGATGAGACACACGCCACCAATGGCATAGCCTTGAATCAGCTGGGGGCGGAACGGAGCTGGCAGGACCCGCGCCATGGCTTCCGGATCGACCCGGAAATTGGCGAGAATACGACGGTCTATCACGCCTTCAATCGCAGGAATTTTCATCGACGGCTCCTGGAGAAATGAGATTCAACTCCCGTGACTGATCCCACGATACCCCATCTCATGCGTTTCGTCAAAGTGATTCTGTCAGAGGCAAGCTACGATGATTACGAGACTTTCATCCGTACCGTCGTGTAAATTTTTTAATATTTTTTGCTTTCCTAAATCCATATCAGATATGGAAATGCATGTTTTCACCTCCCTGTTTAATCATCGAAACAAAATATTTTTCAATTTTTCTCCGTTGCTATTTGAATAATTGAGTGTTAAATATTCTGTCAACTTGAATAAAGCAGTATCAACGGCCTTCTCCCTGCCCCATAATCTCTGATAGCCGACTCGTAATTCTTTGCTGTTGATTCTTTTTCCAGTTCACGAGTTTTGCGCTCTTATCACGAGATGCGGTATCCGGCAGCTTCCTGAAAGCCCCTTATGGGCAAGTCTTTTTAACATCGTTCTGTCTCAACCCTGCTGTGTATACATCTGCTTTCCGCGATTCTGAAAGCCTGATAAGAATTCAAGATTGTGGTTTTTTCCTTTTCTTTTTTTCTTTTTAAGCCTTTCGGAGACGAAGATGAGACAGCTGTATGGAAAACGGGGTTTTACCCTGATCGAACTTCTGGTGGTGATTGCGATCATTGCCATTTTAATTGCTCTCCTGTTGCCGGCTGTTCAACAGGCACGGGAAGCCGCACGCCGCAGTTCCTGCAAAAACAATCTGAAGCAGCTCGGACTGGCGCTACACAACTACCACGAAACTCACCGCTGTTTTCCGCAGATGCAGGTTGAAGGTATCCGTAATCTGGCAGGTGAAATCCCCACGGAAAGTTATTTGAGCTGGAGTGTCATGCTGCTGCCATTTATGGATCAGACCAACATTTATAATCAGATCAATATGAATGGTCCCTGGCGCACCCAGGCGGGTGTCGTTTTGCAGCCCACCGTGGTCAATCTTGTGATCCCCGCATTTAACTGCCCTTCGGATCCGATGGATGGTGTGAATACGAATATCAACTCCTATGGAAAATCAAACTATCCCGCCTTGTATTCTCCTTCCCGCATTTTGACGACTTCCACCACGCAGGGATATTCGGCTGCCTGGAATAACCACGCTTCTATCAGAATCCGTGATATTACCGATGGCGTCAGCAATGTGCTGATCCTGGGTGAACGTACAACCGAAGACCGTGCTGCAGGTTCCATCTGGATTGGCGCCGTACCTACGAATACTGCTACAGGGGGTAATTATGCAGACTGGTACTGGCACACGGCGCTGGTCCGAAACTGGCAGGGATCCTCGACGGCTCCCATCCCTTCCACAATTTACCTGATCAACGGTATTAACCAGACCAACGGCCTGAAATATGAGTGGACGTTAAGCAGTTCCCATACTGGCGGCTGCCATTTCCTGCTGGGTGATGGACGCGTGCAATTCGTCAGCGAAAATATTGACGGCGAGACCCTGATTTATCTGGCTTCCATCAATGACAAAAACGTGATCGGCGAATTCTAATATTCTGCATTGTGAATGTTTTATACCCCGATTTCATCATTTCTGGTGAAATCGGGTTTCTGATTTTTTTATGACCGGAAGCTGACTTTAATGCTGACAGGAACGAAATTAACTCGACAATTACCGCAGACAGGTTTCTTTTTCCAGTTCTCCGCAGCTGCCTTACTGGCCTGCTGCACGGGATGCTCAGGCGGGGGTGATGAAGTGAAACTCGCTCCCGTTTCAGGTGTTGTCACCATGGATGGGAAGCCTCTGGCTGACGCGGTAGTCATTTTTGCCCCGGAAAAAGGGAATCCTTCCTCGGGGCGGACCGACTCCTCCGGAAATTATTCCCTCATATTCAAAGAAAATGTGCAGGGCGCGATCCCTGGTCCCCATAGAGTCAGCATTATTACCGGTGGACCAGTTGCTTCCCAGAACCCCGATGACGATGGGGGAATCTCCCAGACTTTGCCCATCGACACTTCTCCAGGCGAGAACAATGGCGTCGCTGCGATCAAGCTACCCAAAGGAACTTTCAAAAAAGATCCGATTCCTGAACGCTATAACACAAAATCAGATCTGAAAAAAGAAGTCGTGGATGGCAAGAACTCATTCGACTTTGAGTTAACATCGAAATAATGCCTGACGAATCTTATCGTAAGTATTCCGGGCTGGATTCCAATCAGCCCGCTTTACGATTTGAAGTCTTGCTACAGCGATCCCGGGAGATCTCTGCAGAGAACCTCCGGGTGAAACAGGACTGTGCTTCCAGAAGCTGATTTTATTCAGCGGCCGCTGGTTCCCCGGTGCCGGGAGCAGAATTCGATGCCCCCTGGTGATTCGGATTCAGCTTCAATTGTGCCGCCTCGTCGCAGGGTTCGACCACGACCAGATTCGTCGAAAGCTCATCCACGACCTGGCCTTCCAGTCCGTCTTCTTCACGTCGATACCGCCGGATTTGTGAGGGTTTGGTCCCTTCCGGCAGCATGCCCAGGTTACAGATGGGTTCCCCCGGACTGATGGCGGGCAGAGTAGTCATCCCAATCACAACCGAGTCATAAGGTGCATACAGCATGCTGCGTTCTCTGCCGAGCAGTGTGGTGTTGGTCGCCAGGGGCTGATCTTTTTCGATGATGTCGCCCGGCTTGACGTGAAACTTGAGAAAGCCCCCCCGCTCTGCTCGGACCCAGGTCGATTTATCAACGATTACCTGGTAGTCGGGATGTTCGGGTTCGCCGTCCAGCATTTTCAGGTCGCGCAGGACATTCCTGACCCCGCGGGCTGCAGACTCAACGATCCCCGGTTCGACTTTCCAGACTTCGCCCCCTTCCATGATGATCGTGGGACAACCGCTGTTGCAGGCTTCACGCCGAAACGCGCCCGCAGGTCCCTTGCCATTCATGATGATTTCCGAGCCGAAAGCTTTCGCCAGACGACTTACTTCAGGGTTACTCAGATCCCCGCGGACATTCGGATAATTCGTGCGACGCACCGAAGCGGTATGCAGATCGATGCCGTAATCACAGCGGGATACAATTTCGTCAAAAATGATTCTCGCCATGCGACTGGCAAGACTTCCATTTGATGAGCCCGGGAAGGAACGGTTCAAATCGCGCCGGTCAGGCAGATAGCGGGAGTGGCGATCAAAGGCCAGGATATTGAGGACCGGCACCAGGATGACTGATCCTCTCAACAGATGAAAATTCGCGTCCTGAATCAGTTCACGAATCGCGCCGGTGCCATTGATTTCATCGCCGTGCAGGGCAGCAGTCACAAAGACAACCGGTCCGTCTTCCTGTGCCCGGCGGATGTGAATGGGAATTTTGACATTCATACTGCTGTAGCTTTCGCTGACAGCCAGCTTGACGTCACGCGACTGTCCAGCCGGAATAGAGTCTCCGTTCCATCGGTCGATTGGCTTACGTTGTCGCGGTTTTGTCATGTGCGGCGTCAATCCCTTCCTGACCGCGCTGATTCAGCGGTCTCCTTGACAGCGTCTGTCAGCACTTCTTCGGCCACGGGTAATTCGGGCAGATCCTGAACTTTCGGACGGCGTTTGCGGCGTGTTTTTGAAGGAACCAGATCGCGCATCAGTTCCAGCTTGCCAAAACAGAGTAAACGATCGTGTGACTCCAGCTTCCGATCCGAACGGGGATTGGGAATGACGGTAGTACCACGATAGAGAGTTAACACATTAATGTCTTTGTCCCGCAGGCCCGATTCGTTGATGGCTTTCCCGACATATTCTGAACCTTCCGGGATATGGATCTCGGTGACACCATATCCGCGGCTGACAGTCAGCCTCTGTCGCAAATCGAGCTCCGGAAAATCAACCTGGGCCGAAATGTAATCCACGACGGCACCGGCGATATCGAGCTGAGTACATTTCTCAATCCCTTCCAGGCCGGGTGAGGAATTGATTTCCATGATCTGGGGACCACTTTTGCCTTCCAGCATGTCGACACCAGCCACGCGCAAGCCCATAATCTGCGCTGCCCGCACCGCTGTTTTACAATAGGTTTCATCAAGGATCACCGGTTCCGTCAGGCCTCCACGATGGACATTGCTGCGGAACTCCTGTCCCTGCGCCACACGCCGCATGGCAGCGACCACCCGGTCTCCAACGACGAACGCCCGGATATCACGCCCCTTGCTTTCTGCGACAAATTTCTGAATCAAAACATTCTGTTTCTGGTTCTGCAGTAATTCAATGATGGCTTCTGCTGATTTCACTGTCTCGGCCAGGAGCACGCCGATCCCCTGCGTCCCCTCCAGAAGTTTAATCACCACCGGTGCCCCACCCACGCGTTCAATCGCAGGCAAGACGTCTTTTTTATCTCGAACAAATGTTGTCTGCGGGATCCCGATCTGATGCCGACTCAGGATCTGCAGGCTGCGGAGTTTATCACGAGAGTTGGTAATACCAGAAGAGGAGTTTGCACAAAAGATATCCATCTGTTCGAACTGCCTGACCACGGCGGTTCCGAAATAGGTAATCGAGGCACCGATCCGGGGCAGGACGGCATCATAATCAGAAATGGACTTCTGGCGGAAAAACAGATCTGGTTCCGCCTGTTTGAGATCAATGGCAAATTTGAGCGTGTTCAATACTTTTACCTGAAAGCCACGATGTTCTGCCGCTTCGCGCAATCGCCGGGTACTGTAACAGCGGGGGCTGCACGAAAGAATTGCAAGTTTCATGAAATATCCTTTTGTCGCCTGAACGGCTGCAGTGAGATCCTGCTACACGCGTTTTGGCTTTTTTGGTTGTTGTGGAGTTCCACCATAGTAGGACTTCCCGGCGTCAACTAAAAAACGTCGTCGGAATGCTTCACGACCGAGCAGCATTCGGAAGCCCATTTCATCTCGATTGGCGAGCGTTAATTCAACGGGCCAGCTGACCCCCAGCAGCTTAATATTCGTCACGATGACAGGCCGCAAACTCGCCTTGCCACTGGAACTGCGTACAGATCGAAATTCAAAGATCCGGGCTTCTGCAACAACGACCTCGCGCGTTTTCCGTTGCACGGGATGGACCTTAAATCGAATCCATTTTTCATTGTCGCGCTCAAACTGATGCAAATCATAAGCATGCAGAGACGACGACCGGGCGCCGGTGTCTACTTTTGCTTTAATGCTCTCAATTCCCAGGTCCGGCAGGCTGATCCATTCTCGCCAGCCAATGACAGGCAGACCAGTTTTCCGTCTTTTTTCATTCTGCAGTGTTCTCGTCACGTTTGCTGCATGGCCTCCTTTGCTCTCTTTCAAGTTAGAGAACCTGAGTTTACATCAAATTAGCCTCTGATACCAGTACAGTAACCTGTTTTCACTGATTCTCTGACTGATTACGGCTCCCCCGGCTCATGGCATCCAGTTCACTAACTGCTAACCAGGCTGCCTGAACAGTCAGATCAACACGAACCCACAGCGCATAAAAAAACAGGCGATACCGGTATGTGGCATCGCCTGTCAATCTTATTAGTAAATTGCTTCCTTGATTAGTTCATCGGGCTCGTACCGAAGTCCATGGGAACTGACGGATCCAGTTTGGGAGCATATTCGTAAGGTGCCGCATACTGATATTTCAAAGGTGCTTTGGGATTGATGAGGTATTCATCATCGTTACCGAAATTAGAGGCAGACGGATACTGTGGTGCAAACGTCCGCGAGGGATTCCCCCCAGCAGGAGCGTTAATTCGCTCTGACCAGCCCAAAGTGACATCAACGGTGCTGACAGCGCCCTGTTCTCCCACCTGGATGACAGAAAGCTTGACGTCCTGACCCGGTTGCGCTTTAGCCAGTAAAGAATTTAACTGACGAACAGAAGCCAGGCGATGACTGCCGAAAGACAGAATGATATCGTACTTCATCAAACCGGCCTTCTCAGCAGGAGATCCGGGAGCAACATGCATAATGACCACACCATAACCGGGATTTCCATCCAGATTGGTGCCTACTCCGGTCCACCAGTCTGGCGCACCATTTGTCAGATGCGCTGCCAGGGGGCCAGAAGCATCCGTACAAACCACGCCCAGGGTAGCTTTATAATATTTTGAATAATGTTGATTCAGCCGGGCCTTGTGAGCGTCACTCATCAGAGCCGCGTACTTCTGACGCGCGGTCGAACCATCTTGTTTAGCGGCAGGAGCTTCTTGAGCCTGTGATTCATAATTCACGACCAAAAAGAGTGTGAGAAGACAAAGCAAGCCCTTGCTCGTTATAGACTTCTGCAATTTCATCTTAGTAACCCTTTATCTCAAAATATGTACATGATACATGATATTTCTGGCTGCGGAGCTTCTCTTTCCACGACAATTCAACAATTGACGCACTCAACGCATTTACCCTATCCTAGCTTACGCATATACCTTGTCAAATACGGAAATCGAATTCTGATGATTATTCGCAACATCCTCAGACTCCCCTATTTTCACCAGTTCAGGCTGAGTAGAAATTGAAAACGCTTTCTGGAACCAGAGTCCCAGAACCTGTAAGCTGAGGGTTCAAGCCACCGCATGAGAAACTGAAATCCAGATAGCAGATCTTGCACTGCCCTTTCCGACAGAAAACGCATTGATTACCTGGCACCATTAACGAAATAGAGTTGCCCGGAACGCAAAACAGAGCTGATTGAATACAACCAGCTCTGTTCGCATAAGTTTTTCAAATTTGAAAAGCCAGGCAGTGACTACTCGCTGGGAGGAGGTGGACTGGAAGTCTTATCTTTGTCCTTGTCCTTCTGAGTGATGCGAACCATGAGCCATTGCTGCGTCTCATCTTTACCGGTATGCACCAGCAGGGGCGCTTCGTCTTTGGTCAGGTTATAGATGCCTGTATCATAAACGGTATTTTTGTCATCGCCGACGGTCCAGGCGGCCCGTTGTGTTTTCTTATCCACGGAGCCCTGCACCTGTTGAGTTTTATTGGTTTTCGTATCAGTGTAATTACCCCGGATGATACCATTCGCATCAACGGCCAGTTCCACAACGGAATCGGATTTCGTTTGTCCGCTCGGTGAGAGGGCGAATACGCCCAGCGGCATCCAGTTTTTCTGATCGCTGACATCGGCAGAAGCACCTTGAGAAGCCAGCTGGCTGGCCTGCTGGGTGTATTCTGCTGCAGTACCGACATCCTGATTATTCACGTAAACACTGTTGTCCTGATAGACCACGTTATTCCCATAGTCATAATACAGCGGCTGCGAATTGGCCAAAGTCAACCAGGCCATCATCGAATCCCACGTACAGACACTCCAGGCATACCCTGCTGGCCAGCCCGGCGCGTACCAGACTCCCGGATGGGCGGCATACCAGCCGGGATAATACATCCCGTAGCCTGCAAAGCCACCGCGAATCACAGCGCCATGATAATACCGTGTGGAAGGGGGAACATGCACAAATCCGGCAGCATAACCTCCATCCGGTCCCCGCACGACACCCCCTGCCGTACCT
>NZ_CAXAVM010000215.1:0-11493 GCF_963972345.1 uncultured Gimesia sp.
GGCTCTGGAAACACACGCCAGCCAGTGCCAAGGCCATCATCAAAGAGGGAAAGGTCACCGGCTTGAAGATCACCCATGCGGGATCAGGTTACCTCTCCCCTCCTACTGTCATGATCGCAGGCCATGCAGAAGTGAAAGTCCAAGCCACTCTCGAATTCAGTCAGGATTTTTCCAGGAACGGCAGCATCAAATCTTTGACGATCGTAGAATGATGATCTCGGTGATCGCACCTGTCTGATTTTGTATGCGATCACCGAAAGCCGATTCAAATCATCCAGGCATCAGTCGGCGGAGGAGAGGGCATTTGCTTTTTGCTGCAGCACTTCCAGTTGGGCATCGATTTTATCTTTTGCAGCAGAACTCTGATACAGTGCTAACAGCTCTTTGGCCGCATCTCGCAGTTCGATGTAGGGGCCACCATATTCGCTGGCGTAAGCATCGAGGGACTCCATCAGAATCGTCAGATCCTGAGCAGCCGTCCTGGGACTTTTTTTTGCCGCCGCGACGAAATCATCAATCGATTTTTTCGCAACTTCACTTTTCTGTGTCTCGGACGGTGGTGGCGCTGAAGGCCCTCCACAACCAGTTAATACCGACGAGAACAGAAGCAACATTGCAAAGCAGGCTAGTCGCCCGCAGAGTCCTGGGCTGTTTTTTTTCATTCTTTCATTCCTGTTTGTAATTAAAAAAAGCAGCTCCAATGTAAAACACGGGAGCTGCAGATTCAAGCTATTGTGTCAGTGCCTCTGATCGATTAATACTCACCAAGTACGTTTCCATCGTCAATCGACAGGAGATTCAGATAAGTATTCTGGTCTACGTTTTCGGAGATAAACCGCACCGAACCATCGGCCAAAGTTACATGCGCACCACCAACGTGAGAGCTGCGTAATCCCTGGCCGGCTCCCGAACCTGTAATGTCCGGATTATTACGTCGATTAAAATTATTATCGGAGGTATTGTTCGAAGCATAGGGAGTCCCATCGGTGACGTTCGTCGTATTGGGAGTCAGGATCCCATTGGAATTTCTCCCGCTGAACAAGGCCCCCGTACACCAGCCCCAGGCACCTTTATCGTCTGCCGTACTCGTGCCGACGACGATTTCTCCGAGCATGATGGCATTTGAAGTACCGTCTGTAATATCACGGATTTTTGCACCGTTCTGGGCGATCGGACTGAAAATACCACGTCGGGCGCCGTTGTAGTCTGAAATATTCAGCATTGAACCAGCGCCTACAGAACCAGCATAGGAAATTTTCGAAAAGTTGCCATCAGCAGGTTGAGTCAGCAAGGATCGATCAATGCCTGATTGTGAGGGGCAGCGCAGAATCGGGATCGTTGCCTGGAGTACGCTGTCCGTGGTGTCTGAGTTCGCACTTTGAGCAGGCAAACTCATATTGTATTTATTGTACAGCGGAGACTGATCCATGAAGGGCAGAACCTGCACAACCCAGGTCGTTCCCCAGCTGACATGCCGCCCGTCAGCTGGTGCTGAGCCGTTCCCATACCACACAGCTCCCGGAGGAAATGTGCGATGTGAATCGTGATAATTGTGCAACGCCAGACCTACCTGCTTCAGTGCATTCTTACAGGTACTGCGGCGGGCCGCTTCACGCGCCTGTTGCACAGCGGGAAGGAGCAGGGCAATCAGAATCGCGATGATGGCAATCACCACCAGCAATTCGATGAGTGTAAAACCTCGCTTGAGAGAGACGTTCTTTGATCGCATGAATTCAACCCTTTAACTATGAAAATATGATTGGAGACAATACCGGAATCACTGGTACTGAAATAAGAGCCCGGGTCAATCGCCTTAGTAAATTAAAGCGGGGCCAATAAGAATGGCTTAACAATTGGAGGGAACACCAACACACTCAAAAAAGTATTAAGTAAAGCAGCACTCTTCGTTTGTTAATCTAACAAGAATTCTAGGTTTTTCTTCAGCGCAGGCAATAAGTAGAATTCGTTAATTCACAGAGTAGTTCAAAATAAAGGCTCCCGTACAGTGCATTAACAGTGTACATGGCTTATTCAAGAAAGCTAAATAATGTTTAACGCATCAATAATACTCTCACGTACCAAATTAACCCGACCTGGACGAGACCACCATCTCACCTTTCCCGATGCGCGATTCATCTCCTTTCTGTTTCCGTTTCTTTACGAAAGCGGCCTTCCTGCTTGCGATCCCCTCTTTCTTAATCTAAATTAGAAAATTCGGTCTCCACTCTCTGTCGCAGCTATTTATCAGAACCCGCACACAAGGAAATCCGCATGAATAAATCGGTCACCTGCCTGGAGACAATCAACAGAGTTGCCCTCTGGTTGTGTGTATTATCCGTCAGTTTTTTTTCAATCGGACGTTCTGAAGCCCACGCCGAAACACAGTGGAAAGCAGGGATCGCCAAAGTCATCATCACGCCTCAAACAGGGGTCTGGCTGGCCGGTTATGGAAGCAAACGACTGCCCGATGGAAAGCTGCATGATATCTGGATGAAAGCACTGGCTCTGGAAGATGACAAAGGCCACCGCGCGGTATTGATCACCAGTGATTTTCAAGGTGTGCCCCGCAGTATGAGCGACCGTGTTTTCGCAGAGATCAAACAGAAGTTCCAGCTGGAACGTCACCAGATCATGTTTACGTTTTCCCATAATCATTGTGGTCCCCGGCTCGGTGACGATCTGTACGATTACTATCCCGTCGATCCGATGCAGGTCAAACTGGTCAATGAATATACAGACCGCATGGTTCTCAAAACGGTAGACATGATCGGCGAGTCTCTGAAAAATCTTGCACCAGCTCAACTCCAGACGGGTAACGGCCACACCACCTTCGCTGTGAACCGTCGTAATAATCGCGAAGCTGATATTCCCAACCTTCTGAAGGCGGGGAAAGAACTGGTGGGTCCGGTCGACCACGATGTCCCCGTTATGACAGTCACACGCCCGGATGGCAAACTGGATGCAGTCCTGTTCGGTTATGCCTGCCACCCGACCACGCTCAGCTTCACCAAAGTCTGCGGCGACTATCCCGGCTTTGCCCAGTTGGAACTTGAACAGAAACATCCCGGCGTCACCGCCATGTTTGTGAATACCTGTGGAGGAGATCAGAATCCCCTGCCCCGCCGCAAAGTGGAACTCTGTGAAAAATACGGACACATGCTGGCAGTGGCTGTCGAAGAAGTCTTACAGAAACCACTCAAGCCCATTTCAGATGGTTTAGCGACCGCCTTTAATTACGTCGAGCTCCCCTATCAGAAAACGGTCACCCGTGCTGACCTGGAAGCCGACCTCAACAGCAGCAGTGCCATCAAAAAACGCTGGGCGGAACGACTGCTGAAAAAACTGGACGCCGGAGAGACATTCCCAGCCAGCTACCCCTATCCACTCCATGCCTGGCGTCTGGGCAGTGAAATGCTGATGATCGGCATGGGCGCGGAAACCGTCGTTGACTATGCGTTGAAATTCAAACGCGAATTCGGTCCCGGCACCTGGGTCTGTGGTTATGCTGATGACATGATCTCTTACATCCCCTCCAGGCGCGTCTGGCTCGAAGGGGGTTATGAAGGGGGTTCCAATCTGTATGAATACGGTCGCCCGGCATACCGCTGGGGACCGGATACGGAAACACTGATCTCCGACACCGTTGACAAACTCGTCAAACAGGTGGAGCACAAATCTGACTGATCGCTTTCGAAACAACTTATGCTTCGACCGAAGCGACCGGTTTGCCTGCCAGAACCTTTTGTATCAGCGGGTGAGCGAACAGTTGTTCTCGCTCTGCTGCAGTCACAGGTCGCATCGGCTGCGGAGCAAAGTTCCCGCGGATCCCCCTCTGGTTCATCAGCGTGGTGACTGTCGAAAACAGGGGGGCAGAGAACGTCGTCAGCACTTTCAGCAATGCTGACAGATCCTGCTGCACCAGCGCCAGCCGATTCCAGTCTTTTGCCAGGGTTGCTTCCACCATGGCTTCGATCCATTCCGGCACGACTATATAAATTCCATCCAGATGCTCACGGACCCCTGCCTGCAGCAACACATCCATCAGATTGGGTTGCGCGACGATCACGCGGAACTCTTCACCGATACGATCAATCACAGGACGAATTGTCGTGAAGTGATCCGAACATTTGATACCCCGAATATTCGGATGTTTCGCCAGCTGCAATACGGTCTCTACCTCCAGTTTTGTACCGGT
The DNA here is from genome assembly GCF_963972345.1 of uncultured Gimesia sp. Classification (NCBI taxonomy): domain Bacteria; kingdom Pseudomonadati; phylum Planctomycetota; class Planctomycetia; order Planctomycetales; family Planctomycetaceae; genus Gimesia; species uncultured Gimesia sp. Next base: position 4,196 of record NZ_CAXAVM010000215.1, read on the forward strand.
TGTCTGTGGAAGATCGTAGAGAAACAGTGGCCTGGAACTCAGGTCGGCGAGCGCCTCAAAATATGCAATCAGATCACTCTGACTGTACTTGAGAAAGTAGGGAGAGATCACCACCACTCCATCGATGGCACAGTCTTCAACCATGCGAATTCGCTCACGCGTACGTACGAAGCTGGTATCCCCCACGCCCACCAGCAGTTCGGCATGCCCTGCATTAAAGCGCACGCTCTGCTCGACCAGTTCACGATAAGTGGTATCTTTCAGCAGCTGCATCAGTCCCATCGTTCCGGCGACCAGAAAACCATTGATTCCATGCGACAACTGGTCCTGAATCTGCGCTTCCAGACCCACTGGATGCAGATCTTCTTCCGCTGTCAGAGGTGTTCCCAGAGCCGTAATCATTTTCAACGAATGCGTCATGTTGTTTACTTTCTAAATGATGAATTAAGCTGTCTGTTCGATAAATTCCGACAAAGAAATAACGGGACAGGCCGTATCCGCTAACATGCGATCAATAGAACCCTGGTCTTTAAATCCGCTGCCTGTAATTACACAGACGACGGTCTCTTCACTCTGTATTTTCCCCGCAGCGGCTGCCTGTAGTACTCCTGCCAGCGATACTGCAGCAGCAGGTTCACAGAAAATGCCCTCCTGCCGCGCGAGCAGCGCCTGGACCTCATACACGAAATCGTCTTCCACCAGATATCCACTGCCTCCGGTTTCCCGACAGGCGGCAATCACTTCATTACCATCCAGCACACTGGCTACCTGCAGTCCACCAATCTTCGTTGTACTCTGACAGGTCTGCGCGCGATCGCAGCCCTCCTGTAACGGTCCGGCAATCGTATTGTTTCCTGTGGGCTGCACACAATGAAATGCCGGCAGTCGTTCAATTTTCGCTTCATGAAACGCCGTCTGAAATCCGCGGTACACGGCCAGCAGCAGCCCTCCCCCTCCGGCACAGCAGAACAGATGATCGACAGCCCCCTGCTCTGCAGAGATCTGCTCGACCAGTTCCCGTCCAATGAATTCGACACCCGCCATGCCAATCGGATTGAACTGATAACTGCTGACCTGCAGCTCAGTATCCGGGGCGGCTCCCAGGTGTTTCAGATACTTAAACACTTTCCCCGAGATTTCCGGATCGGCACCAAAGCCCTCAATCCGCCAGACCGTAGCGCCATAAGCCAGCATCTGTTTCAGTTTGTTTTCAGGAGCACCGATAAAAACAGCAACCTGGCAGGTCATTCCTGCTGCTGCACAATAAGCCGCCAGCGCTGAACCCGCGTTTCCACTCGAACAGGTGACGACCCGCTTCTTCCCCTGATGCAGCATGTCGGTGAGGGCAGCCGCTGCGAAACGATCTTTATAGGAACCTGTGGGATTCACCGTTTCCAGCTTAAAATATAAATGGGCCAGCCCCGCGTCAGGACCAATCCGACGCGACTTGATCAGAGGCGTGTGCCCCTCCCCCAGCGTAAAATTCGCCGACTCCATATCTCTTCCTCTAGCAGAGATGCCAACCAGGATTCCTTCTGATTTACTGATTCCTTTCACGGTTATTAAATCAGTATCTCGTTCTCAACATCAGCAATCTTCGGCAAATCTTCATGAAAAGTCTTGACGCCTAAATAAGCAGTTATATGATAATTAACCAGATTGTCATACAATCTTTCGATTTATAGTATAACGCGACGGCAGCGACAATGAACTCTTCTTCTGGAATTTCATGTCAGATATTAAACTGATCGCCAGGCTGTCGCTCTGAATTACACTTCTACTGTCATCTACGGCGCTCAATGGAAAGCAGTGTAACGATGGAATTATCGCGTGACGATATCTCTCTTGCAGCAACGGAATCCCGAACGTTGAGTGCCGAACTCGCAGACCACCTTTGCGAACGTATTCGCAGCAAACGTCTGGCTCCCGGCGATCACCTGGGAACCGAAGCAGAACTGGCAGACCAGTTCGGCGTCTCGCGAACCGTGGTACGTGAAGCCGTTGGCTCTCTCAGGGGTCTGGGCGTTGTTATTGGTCGACAGGGACGTGGGTTGTGTGTGGCAGAAGCCGATAATTTTTCCGATGTCCTCAGGAAAGCACTCGTACCACAGGTTGCCAGTCCCCAGGGCTGGCGGGAATTACAACAGCTGCGGGCGGTGATCGAAATCGGTTCAATCGCACTGGCCGTCGATCTGATCACTTCAGAAGAAATCATCCGTCTGCAGACCATCGTCTCTGAGATGAAACGCGTGATGAAAAAAATAAAGCAGGACCCCCAGGGGACCAGCAAAGCATATAAAGAGATGGATTGCCTGTTTCATCAGACGATTCTGGCAGCCTCGCATGGGAACTTCGTGAAACAGTTTCATGGTGTCCTGCTGGACTACTTCCACGCAGGTGACCTGTATGGTCAGACTCCCACAGCAAAAGGACTCCGCGAACACGAACTCATCGCCAATGCGATTGCCGATCGGGACACCGACCAGGCAACGAAACATCTGACCGATCACCTGAAACCGCAATTAAAAGCACCAACCCAGCAATAACGGAGACGAACGAATCGCTCTTTAACGAAATAAATAAATGAGAATTACGATACGCCGGCGCGGCTATCGAATTCAAAACAATAGATTAATACTGATTGACCTGCTACCTGCAAATCTCAACACAAACGACGACTTGGATCTGCAGTTGAACTCGAATACACGCCTGTGTGCCAAGGTGATTATATTGTTTTATTTTCTGTGTTTCGTTTAATGGAGACGCTGTTATGCTACAGATCAACTCAGACAAAAGATCGCGTGGATTTACATTAATTGAATTACTGGTGGTCATTGCCATCATTGCAATCTTAATTGCTCTCCTGCTGCCTGCAGTACAACAGGCGCGCGAAGCAGCACGACGTTCGACATGTAAGAATAACATGAAGCAAATCGGACTGGCGTTACACAATTACCACGACGTACATGGCGCCTTTCCCTCCGGACGGATGAGAACAACAGCCAGCGATTACCTGGGACACAGCACGCAGACCATGATTTTACCCTATATCGACCAGGCAACTCTTTACAATCAAATGAATTTTACGGTCGGCTTTAACAGCGCCCCGAATTTTGCGTTGGGGCAGACTGTTCTGCCCGCTTTTCTATGCCCTTCCAACCCGATAACGGAAGGCGTTGATTATACGGGAGGTAATCCAGGTCCGGATGCAGCACGGACTCATTATGAAGGCATCTCAGATTCCGGCATCGGGCGACGAGGAACGTCAAGTATCGTAGTATCGAACGGGAATGGACTCTTCTTCTGGAACTCTAAAGTCAAGATTCGTGATATCACTGATGGCGCCAGTAATACCCTCGCTTTTTGCGAGGTCGTTTCGCAAGGGGCTGGAAAATATGCTCCACCAGCCTGGATTGCCTATGGAGATGGTATTGGAACGGTCAACGGTATTAATGCACCGTGGCAAACCAATGGCGGGATACTTCCGCTCACACATAACATGTATAATGGAGATGCGTTTAGCGGTCCAGCAAGCTTTCACGAAGGGGGTTGTCATTTCACTTTGGGAGATGGGAGTGTGAGGTTTCTTTCTGAAAATATGAGCCAGACAGTACTGACCAGTCTGACCACGCGTGCCGGTGGAGAAATCGTGGGTGAATTTTAATTCCAGCTCCCCCCATCATGGTGAATTGCCTTCCATACTGAGGGTAGCTCGCCATGACGTTCATGTCGGAAACCTATCTGGAATGAACTCCGATAACGCAAACTTTTTTATTAAACTCTATAATACGTGGAGTAAGTGATAATGCGATTGACGACGATGGGCGCTGGACTGACGATGCTGCTTCTGGGCTGTGGGAGTTCATCGGGACCTGAATTAATTAATGTCAAAGGCACAGTCACTTATCAATCAGAACCGATCAAGGACGGTGTAATCAAGTTTGTACCAACCCAAGACAGCAAGGCACCAAGACGAACGGTCGTTGTCAAAGATGGAGAATACAATGCCTCGGATCGAGCTGCTCTTGGTATAGGTACCTACAAGGTTGAAATCCTGGCTTACATCGGCGAGCCTGCCGACACGAAAATCTACCCTGTCTCTGATGCCGAGTCTGAAAAAAATCGACCCAAACCTCGTGAACAGATCCTGCCTGAGAAATATAACGAGAAGTCCGAACTCGAAGAGCTGATCATCGAATCTGGAAGTGCACCGATCACGAAAAATTTTAAGCTCGATTAAGCAACCCCTTAATTCAGAATTCATAGTCGACTTTGAATAGAAAAAGAGCATTCCCTGCTGACGTCGGATGAAAACCACACTTTTCAAACAAGGTAGAAAGAAATGAAGCAGCGTTTACTGATTATCGGTACCATTGCCTCAATCTTCTGTTTTAACATCGTCTCACAGGCAGAATGGAACCACCCCCAGACGAAAAAACTGCCGCATCAGCACCTGGGGCCCTTCATCAAACTTCAAAACGGCAGCCTGCTGGCCCCGGATGCAAAACAGTCTTTGCTCAGCACTGATCAGGGAAAAACCTGGGAACCCACGCCCCTGTATCAGGAACCGGCAAAATTCCAAACCAGCAATGAACGCGCACTGCTGCAGACAAAAAAGGGAACCATTGTCCTTGCATTCATGAATCTGGCAGAAAAGAAATTTCACTGGGATGACAAACAGGGAGGTCCGCAATCCGACTGTTATCTGCCCGTGTATATCGTCCGCAGTACCGATCAGGGAAAATCGTGGCTTCCGCCCCAGATCCTGCAGGATCATGGCTGGTGTGGCGCGGTTCGCAGTATCATTCAGACCGACTCTGGTCGCATCATCGTAGTCGTCTCGCAAACCATAGCCAATCCGGGCCGCCATGTCATGCTGACTTATTACTCCGATGATGAAGGAGCCACCTGGAACCACAGCAACATGATTGACCTGGGAGGCTCAGGAGATCATGACGGCGCGATGGAAGGGACGATCGTCGAGTTAAAGGACGGCCGCATCTACGCTTTGATCCGCACAAAATTCGGTCGTTTCTGGGAAGCCTTCTCCACCGACGAAGGCGCATCCTGGCGCACCATTCAGCCTTCGCAGATCCAGGCCAGCAGTTCGCCGGCCATCCTGCAGCGACTGGAGAGTGGACGCATCGTAATGCTCTGGAACCGCTTTCGTGACCCCGAACGCAAACTCGGGCGACGTGAGGAACTCTCTATCGCATTCTCTGACGATGAATGCAAAACCTGGAGCGAACCGGTGGTCATCGCCCGTGATCTGACACCAGCCGGAAAGAAATACGAAAATCGTGTCTCTTATCCCTATGTTACGGAAATCACTCCCGGAGAACTCTGGATCACCACCATGCAGGGCCCTGTAAGACTGAGTTTGAAAGAAGAAGATTTTTTGAACTAACCGCAGATACCACTCGGTCAGTCACTTTCACTCGACTCCCTCAGAATCACTGTTTGCCTTCGCATGCGTGCTTTCTCTCAATCCCAGCCAACGCAAATCGAATCTATTCGCGTCTTTCATTCTTGCTTCCTGTTCAGCTCTATTTAAAATGGTTTCCAGGGATCTATCTGATTTCCGGCAACAATGACCACGCATTGAATACCGCCCTGTATGCATAACTGACGACGTCTGACAGCGTCGCGCATGACAGTGATCGGCTCGCGAGCGGGCCGTTGAAAATCCGCCTGACGATGGACAACACGATCGCCAATGTTGACTTGACCCTCGAACCTCATTTAACGTCTGGTGAATCAGTTCGCCAGTTCCCTGATTAGACTGAATCACACACCTGGTCAAAGAGGACAAACAGATATGCAGCCGCTCACCAGACGCCAGTTTCTCACCACCGCCAGTGTCGGCACAGTCGGCCTGCTGGGCCTTGGCAGACTGCAGGCAAAACCATCCAGGCCGGAACTCACTCTCGGCTTCAGCCTGTATGGCATGCCTCACCTGAAAACCGAAGAGGCACTTCGTATTGTCGCCGACATCGGCTATGACTCGGTGGAACTGGCTCTGATGGATGACTGGGACGCCACACCCGCCAAACTGAATTCGGAACGTCGCGCAGCGATTTCCAAAACTCTTAATGACACTGACTTAAAACTGACCTCACTGATGGAGCACTGTATTCTGACCGGCTCCCAGGCCAGCCAGCAGAAAGTTCTGGAACGACTCAAAAAAGCGGCCGAAGTCGGGCATGACCTGCGACCAGATCAGCCACCGCTCATCGAAACAGTCGCCGGCAGTGGCAAATGGGAAACCCTCAAAAACGAAATGCGCGACAACCTGGGTGAGTGGGCCCAGGTCGCCGCCAGTACGAAAACGGTGATCGCTGTCAAACCGCATCGGGGCGGTGTGGTCGATCACCCCGAGCAGGGAGTCTGGCTGGTCGAACAGGTCAACAGCCCCTGGATTCGTCTCGATTTTGACTACAGCCATTTTACACATCGGAATATCTCACTCAAAGAATCGCTGCAGACCATGCTGCCTTACACCAGTTTCATCCAGGTCAAAGATACGATTATGAAAGACGGGAAAGTCAGTTTCGTGTTGCCAGGTGAAAGTGGTGAAATTGACTACGTTCAACTGCTGAAACTGGCCGTCGCAGGCGGTTATCGGGGTGACATCTGCTGTGAAGTCAGCAGTATGGTCTTTCGGCAGAAAGGCTACGATCCCGTTGCCGCTGCAAAAACCTGCTACCGGAACCTAGCCCCCGCTTTCGTACAGGCGGGAATCAAACGAGGTTAAACTGTTTATTGAACCTGGACACAAATGAATCATCTATGGGGCAGCACTGTCGATTTCAGCAATTCGTGCTGCTCCTGTCTCTGGCTGCCACTCCCGCCAGAAACTATCGCCCATTTCAAACCCTGGATTGACGAAGGTGCCCCCTGGCCTGCTGATAAATACGCCCTTCGTGTCGACCAGTCGGTCGCCGCACTCCTGCTGGCTCGCTGGCGACAATGTACGGGGCAGCGTGACCACGATCAGTCAGTTCCCCGATCAGTCCGTTGACATCGACAATTATGTCGTCAAAGAAATACTCGATTCATAAAGCCCCGCTTACAGACCAGATTCAGCCTGACGTTTTTTTCGACAGCACTGACGCTTTTTTCATCTCTGCTTCTAAAACAAAATCCCAGACTTTTGAGTTTGGCCTGACTATACTGAAAAGGGCTGCCGCATTTCAAAGCGGAACAGCTTTTGCGACTTCTATTAGATAAAACCCCTCAGTTTTGCTCTGTAGAAAAGCTCCCTTTGATTGCTATTTTCGAAATTAATAAGTCATGAT
>NZ_CAXAVM010000216.1:0-11487 GCF_963972345.1 uncultured Gimesia sp.
TGGAATGATAAAAAAAAGCTCATGGAGTATCGGGGGGTGTGGCTGGATGATGGAAGCGAAGCCTTTAGAGTCGATCCAATCAGTACCGGAAGTAACAATATCGGTGAATTCCTGGCTATAGTACGTGGACTACAGTTGCTGAAACGGAAGGAGATTGACTGTCCTGTCTACAGCGACAGCCAGACGGCCATCAGTTGGCTGGAGAATTTAAGTATTAACTCAAAAAGTGCCAGAGGTCAAAAGATATCTCCCGCGGTATATCAGCGAATCACAAGGGCAGTCCTCTGGTTAACACGGCAAACCGACCTGAATCCAGTCCTGAAGTGGAATACAGATGACTGGGATGAAATCCCGGCCGATTATGGACGGAAGTTTTGAAGAGCATCGAATACATCTAAGGTGGGTTAGAACACTAAATGTTGTTATAAGTTTTGGTATCTGAGAGGCAGTTATTCGCTGCAGCTTTTCAATGCCCAGATCGCGTGCTGTCTGGTATAGAGCTGTAATTGATCTGTCACGGTCTCGCTTTCTGGCTCCGGTTGTGAAGCCAGATAGCGCAGCCGTTCGATCACATCTGTCTGGCCCAGCAATCCGAGACCGATGGCTGCAGAATCCCGTACGCTTTCTGACGGATGCTGCAGAAGTGCACGCAGTGGTGTCTGGAATGCGGCATTTTCGGAAAATCCTGCCAGTCGACAGGCCAGCGCGATTGCAGCGGGGGAATCGCTTTGTTCGTCAGATAAAATCTGTTGCAGTGCGTCCCGGTAATCGCTCAATTCTCTGTGGAGCCTCTGGCTGTGTCCCTCACGACGGAATTGTCGATCGATGTCTCGCGCGTGTTTAAGGTAGACGCTCTGCAGGCCAATCTGTCTGATTTCTGCGAAACGGCTGGAAAGTAGATCCTGGGGTGGGAAATCATGGAAATGAAATCCCATAAATTGCACCCAGGTACTGCCTGCAGGAGCACTGGTCACGACGGAACGGTGTCCCAGCAGCAGCGAAGTGCCTGTCTGACGGTCGGAATTCTGCAATAGAATCCGAGACTGCTGTGAGCTGAAGGGAGTCTGGTAGGTGCGAAATGAATCTGAATCGGTGCCGGAAGCCACCACGACCCCATCGCGTAGCAGCACGCCGGTGACACGGACTGTCTGCCCCGTATAATAAGAGGTACTCAGGATCTCTGGTGTGATGACCGCACGTTGTTGCTGATCATGGTGTATTGAAAACGACCTCACCCGCGTCTCTGAAGATGCCGATCCTCCAAAAGTCCCGCGTCTGCTTATTGGATGAACATCGAAGATTGGCGTGGGCACAAGAATCGTCTGATTGAGTTTAAAAGGAGCGACCGCGACTTCGCACTGGTCTGGTTTGACCAAAGTCTCTGCACAAATCAGAGGCTCAGCTATTTCCCCGGCAAATCGTGTCAACGTCCAGTAGCGGGCAATCCCGAGTGGGGGATACGAACGCAGGCTGCAGCGCATCAACTGCGTCGCATCAGGTGCAGACTCCACGCGAATATCCCCGAGGGTGGTCCATGAGGGATGGGTCCAGGGTTTCGTATACGCGGCTATCGAAGCGGAAAGCCGGTCTCCGGCCTGCTCCGGCTCTCTTGATGTCAGTTCGTCCCAGGGAAACCAGAGAAGGCCTCCCGTCGAATCGGGGGCCTTGGATTGCATCACCTGCTGAGGGGCTTTGCCATCGATCAGAATGTCGCCGACGGAAACTTCTGCCTGGTTCTTCTGGTTTGCTTCCCGATCAAAGAGCCACAGTTTTCCGTCGAGAACCTGAAAACGCAGGTCCAAATCGGGACCTGCTGTCTTACAGAGAATTTGTAAAGGTACAAACTGTCCCGGGGTCACTTCCACGTATTCGAGGAACTGAATTTCCATGTCAGCAGACCGTTCCACCAGGGGAAAACCAGTTTCAGCATCAACGACTAACACCAGATCTTTGCTAGTTGTTTTGATATACCCTCCTCGATAGGAAGAACGGCCGGACTGATAGGGGAGACCTGAACCGAACTCGTGCACAAAGTGGGGGCCATTCAATCCCAGAACACGTACAGAGCGACCATTCCAACTGGCGGAAAACTGGATCGGCATTTTCCAGAGTTCTGGGTTTCGATGAATGCTGTCCAGCGCGAGGGTCAGTGTGATGCCGCGCTCGATCTTCGGGTTGTCACTGGGGAGTTCCCGTGGTCCCTGTTCGTCTTTGTAGCGAAACTGGTATGTTGTCTTGGGCAAAGGCGTCTCTTTCTTGCGCAGCCACAGTTGCTGCCGATCCAGAATGGATTCCAATACCTGGCCTGCTGGTCGGTTGCTGGCAGTCACGGCTGCTTCTGGAACCGTCGTTGAATACAAGGGCAGGCGATCTTCGTCATACAGCACCAGCATTAAGTTGGTATCACTGTCGAGCGTATTGTGGTTCAGAGCAGGAAATCTGAGTTCCGCGGTCGGGGCAGTCACGGCCCCCGTCCATTCACCAGGTTTGCTGAGCGACTTGTTCACAGGTATCCATTTTAACGACACGGGACGGAATTGACTGTTCTCAGTCTCCGGCGTTCCTTGAAAAGCATAAGTTGCCCCCAGTTCGAGTGGGGTCAGACCTCGCAGCGCGACTTTGTTCCTGGATTCAGCCATGACAGCCATTTCCTGGTGACGAATTCGTATCTGTTGCACGGCTTCCTGCAACGATTTAGAGCTGGCGTTAATTTTCAGGTCAACGATTTCTTCCTTCTGGGCGGGGTGACCTGCAAATTGTGAAGAGCCGCTTGTTAAGATCCAGAGCCCTTCTGGTGTGACCTGAAACTTTTGCTCAACATGAAAGTCTTTCTCGGGAAATCTGATGTCAATGTGCCGGGGGGCCTGTTGCCCTGAATCTGTGGTATCCCAGTCCGCTAAGTTTATTTCTGCAATCAGTTTCTCATCATTGTAGGCGACTTCGCGAACGATGCGATTGTTTTCATCAATGGTCAACAGCGACCGATTCACAACAACGTCATGCATATAAGCCCAGGAGGTCGTCTCAAACATGGCGCCGGCATTTAACTTCACACGACGGCTGGCCTGTGGAGACGGGCGCAGTTCGATCAGCCGGGTGTTCCCGTCCTGATGATAATCGACGACGATAAAATCGTTTGGATTTCTTCCCCAGTCGATCGAAGCAAAATTCAAACGGGTGCCGGAGAGATGCCTCAGCGTTTCACGCCGTAGAAGTTCCCGGGCAGTGATCTGGTTTGAACGCTGATCTTTAGTGATATCGTCTGCTGTGCGATGCCGCGGATATGCCTCGGGGTTCGCAACTGTGAACGATGAACCATCGGGCAGTCTGATCACCGACCAGCCAGTCCCATAAACATCGGAACCAGCCTCCCGGTCGACGACTTCCACACGGAATGTCCCCGCCTGATCCCACTGAAATCGTTCATCGAGTCGATGAGGGGACATACGATGGGTGAAGTCAATTGACTTGAACCTACCCAGATCCGGGTTTTGCCAGAGACGGTTGGCTTTAAGGACTAGCTCTACATTAAAATCAGCGGCTCTTTGGGATGCGGCTGCCTGCTCCTTCAGCACTTTTTGAAAATCAAAGGGCAGAGTAGGCCAGTTTTTAACGGAAGTACTGTCGGACTCCTGAAGAGTGAACTGCTGATCCGTTTTCTCATCTCTCAGAACCAGGCGGTTAGGCAACCAGGACGCAGCTTGCGAGTTTTCAAAAACTCGCTGTAACGAAGATCCATCAATACGAGCAGCCCAAATCTCGGTCTTCCATTTGTGATCATTGCCGGGCAGAGTATCATACGTAGATTGAGTCCAGGCAATCCATTCTCCGTTGTCTGACCAGCTGGGATTAACGCCTCCGGTTATGAAATGGTATCGCAAATCACGATCGGGCTGGTTGATTCCGGGCAGACTGACATAGTTCATCTCGCGTTTCACAGTATCCCAGATTCCAATACGACCGTCGGCTGGGATTCCCCCGCGCCAGGCGCTCCCCTTGGCAAACTGCGTTGAGACAGCAATATACCGGCCGTTGGGGGACCAGGCTGCTCCTGCACCTTGCACTCCGGTTTCGTCAATCTGACCTGACTGCACATCAATGATAACCAACGGAAAGCGAATACTTTTGCCGGGAGAATTACCAATGGCAAGTTTTTTCGAATCCGGAGACCAGGCGGCCCTCGTATTCAGCCGATTCTCGATGAGGCAACGAGTATTTCTGGTTGTTCTGTCGTAACAGAACAGTCCGTATTTTGTCGTTCCAGCCTGACTCGTATATCTGCCTGTAAAGGCAATTTGTAGGCCATCTGGTGAAAGTACTGCATAAACATTGTAGCTGGGCCGGCATTCCGGCGGTAAAGCGGAGTGGGGTGACTTGCGCAGCTCCGGAGTGACTGGTGGGACTGATTTCGTTGATGAACTGGAGTCCGCAGTAGTCGACTGTGGGGATGGTGTGTCAGGTTTCGTGTTCGGTTCTTGCCCCGGAGCGCTTTGGTTGGATTTCGCGACACGGGGTGGCTTTACAGTCTGACTGACGGTACTGCCCACCAGTAGGAGTGGGCAAGTCAGAGCTGCCACTACCAGGACCAGCGACGTTCTGGCGAAAGCTGAATGCGAACGCAGACGCTGAGATTCAATCAGCTTCAAGCGGGATTTCAGCTGACGAATGGAACCCGTACCACCGGTCGCCAACTGTGGCTGAACCTGTGCATGGGCTACAAAGTCAGTCGTTTCAACAATTGCCCTGGCGTATTCCTCAGCAACGTCAGGCCAGAGCGTGAGCACCTGGGCATCGCAGGCAGCCTCTTCGGCGGCGCGGAGACGGGAACGGGTCAACCAGACCAGCGGACACCACCACCAGATCACAGTCACAGCCAACTCCAACCATCTTGTCAGATAATCACGTCTCCGAATATGAGCAAACTCGTGAGTCAGAAGCAGATTGCGGGTTGTTGGCTCATGCATGGCCGAAAGATCAGCAGGTAGAATGACCAGGATCTGCCTGATTCCCGACCAGACCAGAGGCGGGACCGTGGCTTGCAGCGTTCTGACAGTGGGTACTTTTCGCAGACCTGTTCGAACAGCAATCTCCTCGACAACAGACTGGACTTCCGGGGTGACAGGCTCTGAAAGCGGGAGCAGCCTTGTAAAGGCTCGGATGGATTGCATGGCTCTGAACAGTACGACCAGAGAACCAACAGCCCAGAGGGTGCATAAGCTCCAGCCAATGTATGCAGCATTCAATAGAGAACCATCTTTGGAGAGCTCTGAATTCTGGACTGCAGCTGTATGAAAGCGGTCAGAGGGAGCAGAAGAAGAATGCGTTACCGGAGTATTCGAAGCTGGGGGCAGTGTCTGCGGATTCACAAGCAGGTTCTGAGTCTGCGCCCCCCTGGTTGATGCGACCGCAGAGGGTGAAGCTGGCAGGTTGTTTTCCGCAGTGATATCAGGGAAACGCTGTGTTTCTTCCAGATTTTGAATACCAGCTTGACTGGGGCTCACTTCGAGCTGGCTGTCAGATGGGTGAGAGACTGAAGCTGAAAAACTTAGGGCAGATGGTTGAGGCATTGTTGCTTTCGCAGAGGGAAAACCAGGAATCCCCAGTGGCAGAAAAGGAGGGATGATCAGCTTGAGCAGGACGACTATCCAGAGTGCATGTTCGATGACAGGCCAGCGTTGACGAGTCACACAGCTGAATAATTCTGAGACAAAGCAGAGTACTGCAGCAACAGTCAGAATGCCCAGGACAACATGGGAAGTTGATTCGAACCACATCAGATGACTCCTAAATACAAACTCCATGTGATAAGTTGTGCTGAAAGGCGATCTAGTCTTTGGGGAGCTTCTTGGGGGGGACTTCTTTGAGCAGTTCTTTCAACTGTTTCTGCTCTGAGGCTGTCCAGCGCCGCATCTGGATCAGACCGGTTAGCATGGGAATCACAGCACCGCCACACAAAGTATCTGATAGCCCCCGCAAGCGTTCCTGGATCAATGTTTCGCGATCAATGGCTGCTGAAAAAACATGGACTCGCTGTCTACGGTCGCGTATCACACAATTCCGCTTTTCAAGTCGCTCCAGTAATTTCTGAACTGTGTAATATTGCGAAGTCGAACCTTCCGGATAAATTGCATCACACACTTCACGCGTCGTAGCCTGCCCACGATCCCACAGAACCTGCAAGACCAAGAGCTCGGTATCCGTCACATGATATTGCTTAGACTGCATTTCACTCCTCCTGAAATCGAAAAAGACGTAGTGTCTTTGTGCTGATTTGATCGGCCTGCTTGCAAAAAGTCAAGATGTCTTTGATGGGGTTTCCTGAGATCGTTCAATTCTGGGTTGAGGCAGCTACCCTCTTTCAACCTGTAGTACCTCTAGATTTTCCCGAAATATCTATTAATCCGCACCACTCCCTGCATGTAATTGCCGGAAGGAATTGATTATTCCGTGAAGCGAGAACTCGCGCTAAAATGTCGTCTATCTCGTGACAAACAGCACGGCAGATACTCCAATAATTGTATCAAATTTGGTCATAAGCTATACCGTTATACCATCGTTGCTGAACGTCGTGGCGGTGCTGTAACGACGTTCAAAGATGCTCCGGTTTTTGTCACCACTGACGGGAATAAGTGATTTTGATTTCGAACACGACTATAATGAATTCACCTTGTGCAGATTACGATGAGTTCTGAGTAATTTAGTAGACTTTCGCGAAAACGAACGTTTTCTCGGGATGGCCAGTGAACTGCAGTGTTTATGCTATTAGATCTTGATATATTTAGAGGTAATTAAATTTTATCTATAGTGATCCCGTCAGGTTTTGTCCGCCCAGTACGAATAGAGTTCTTATGCAATTTACCGTCGCAATGACAACCGATGATGTCTCCGACATCGCGAAAAAAACGGTCGACACTGAAACCGATCTTCATTTACGTACTGTTCTCTCGTGCGAAAGATGGATTCTTGCCGGAGGTGGAATAAAGAGTGATCCAAACATTGGTGAGCTTGTTGGAATGACGATAATTTATTCAGACAATTCGTCTGCGATTTTGCAATTCGAGATTAAATCACAAATTCAGGTCGAGTTGTTATTGCTCTCTGGTGTAGACGCCGGTCTCGATACGACAGCCGCACAACGATTCCGAGAACATTGTACAGAAATCAATGCGTCGATTGCCCACGATGCTTTCCAATTGTTAGCCCCACTTGAGTATGTCGTCTGCAATCCACTACGCAAGGATCTCCCTGAAAATATGATTGGCGAAATGATTACGCTTTGCGATCACTTTGCTGCTGCACTTCTAAACCTTCGCGGGTGTCCGGTATGATAGTAGTTACAATGTCCAGACAAATAACAATCACGCTATAAGAAAAATGTTGCACCTAAGTCGCGGCTCGCGCGGTTTGGTAAAATCAATGGGGTTCGTCGCGGCCCGGTGAACTGTGACGTCATGCTTCAAGGGGCTCCGAATGCTACAACAGGTCTTAACCAATTTGCTGTCTGATATCGCGATTGTGCAACGTTACCTCGAAGTCAGCCAAGACGCTGGCTTTGCGGATATGACGCGTCTCCTCGAAAGCCTCGCGATTCACCTTTTTAAAGCGTCACATGGTCTCGATCTAACCAACAAAAATCTGTTCGCCCCAAACTTTCCCGCCATCGATCTTGCAGATGAGGCAAAACGAGTCGCTATTCAAGTTACAGTCAATGCTGATGCGAAAAAAATCCGCCACACGCTTGCCAAATTTGACGAATACAATCTCGCGAAAGACTATGATTCTCTAATCATTCACGGATTCTTGAACTGCTCGCGAATCGAAGTCCCTGATCATTGCACCGTAATTAACATTGGGACAATCGTCTCAACTGTAGCGGACAAAAACGATGAAGAACTCGCCCAACATCTAGTCGATGCTCTTGAGCAGCACACCGATTTCTCACGAATTCATCCTTACGATGATCGCAACTGCCTCGAAATCGTCCTTCGTTGCATTGATCGAAATGCGCTAAAGCATCGGATGGTCTGTGAAGGTTCTTATAGAGACATGGTAAAAGGACTGAATGAAATCACGGAATTGATTAGTAAAGGGACGATTAACCGTAAAAAGAAGAATAAAAGCGTTGATGACTTTAACGATTCCGAGATTCAAATCTTCTTGACCACCGTACGAAACGAAATCGGACGTATTGTTGCGATAGTAAATGAGTCCCGGCAGGGGGGGCTGAATTTGTTGCGATTCCCATGCATCAGATTCAGCAAATCGACAGAGTAAAGTATCGTATCTTGGAGTTAGCGAATGAAGTCGCAAAGAAGGTCGGTATCGATATTCACCTGCAAATGATTTGATATTTAGCAAAAGATGAACCAGAGTTGTGGACCGTGCAAACTCTGAATTCAATATCACTTTCTCCAGTCCGGTGAACTCAATCGTTAGTACCTGGTTTCATTAATCTGTTGAAAAACCGCGGCTTCGCGGACAGCTCAGCAAACCACCCAATTCGCGGACTGGTTCACCAGCTCTCTGAGTTGTTAGGCCGCGTTGTTTTTTTTCCCACGATGTGATTCAGCCAAGTCCAGACCCAAGAGGTGACATGCCTCTTACCCGTATTCTATTACAATCGCAAGCCTTAGATCGTGCTGCCGGGAAGTCATCGGGTAAAGGCCTGAAAGAACTTGAGAAGAAGAATGATCTGCGTTTCCTTGCCAAAAGAATTTGACTATCCCCAGACGCGAGAACTCGCGCAAAAATGTCTGGAATGTCGTGACAAACAGCATGGCTGGATATTCTATGAGATATGGTGTCTTTCATCTGCGATCAGCTAATCATAACGGGAATCGTGCTGGTTCTCCACATGACCTACCGTCCCTTGCAAAACCAACTCCATAACGACTTGCCAGCGGGCTGACTCTGGGAGTTTCGAAGCCAAAAGCAACTTATAAAAGTTCGGTACCTCTAATGTAACTCACACTACTATTCGTTACGGCATACAGACAGCAAGGTTTTAAGCACTGGCTTTTAGCACCAACTGCTGTTGCAAGTAATCTGAGACCGACAACACTGAAATTAGGACCAACTGTTTCAGAGACTAATTCCAGCCAACCAGCATAGGAATTGGGACCATCTGTTGTTGTCAGTAAGTGGAGCCAAGCACCACCAAAAGGATACAAACAAAATCGCACCAAAAAGGATACAACACAGACAAAAGAATTAAAGCCATAACTCGTTGTAAATTATGGCCTTATAAGTACGCCCGAGTGGATTCGAACCACTGACCTACGGATTAGAAGTCCGTTGCTCTATCCAGCTGAGCTACGGGCGCTTGTGTTTCCTGATAGACGCTGTTTTTGCGAATCAAGTTCGCGAAGGCTCGTCTTCAGGAGGGAGCTGGATTTTAACGGGAAAGTGCTTTGATTCTCAATACTTACAACAGTGAATGCAGTACGCGAATTCAAAAAAATCAGGGGCAGCAGGCCATTCCCGCCGAAAATGGCATTAATCTTCGTGTCGGAAGCACTGGCGCGTTCGATTTTGAGAATCCATTCCCCCCAGACATGAAGTCTTCTAATGGGAAACGAAGCAGGGGACCGCAGCAGAGACACCGCGGGCAGGAGGATTTCGGTCTGCTGGAAATCACTCCGTCGACTCAGCCGTGCTGATGCACTCTGATTCTTGCATCAGAGACTCTGACATATTGAACCGAGAAGGAGAGAAACCCTGGAACAAAACAAAGCCCGTTGATGGAATGCGGTCGCGCCAGAAACACACATATATCAACGGGCTTTGTTCTGATTAAGAACCGGCGGCAAGCCTGTTTTGTCTGTTTATTTTGTGATTTTCTACCATGAATTTCTGATTAGATATCTCAGACAGATATTGCGTTTCTGTCTTTGAATTTCTATCAATTAGACTGTGCCCTGTTTTTACAGAAACGTCTCGAGGGCCATTTGGACCGGGTATAATCGATTGAGTAACGCCATGGTGAAATGTGTTGCGCTCCGGTATTCGCAGGTTTTGTAGTGGAAATTCATTTCGCAAACCAGTATCTTAATTTTCAAATGGAATCATCATTCTTAACGAACCTGTAGACTACAGACTGGTTCGCTAACAGGAGAGATCACAGATGCCCGGAGTAACAGTAACCTGTCCGCATTGTCAGAATAAGCTGAAGCTCAAGAGCCCTGATCTGCTTGGCAAAAAAGTCAAATGCAAATCGTGTGAGAACCCGTTTGTGTTGAAAGCCGACGGAAAAAAGAAATCAAAACCTGCTCCTGATGAATTTGAAGACGACTTTGGTGATTTCGATGATTCTGCAATGGATCGTGTCCGCCGCGCACGTAAACGCAAAGGGACATCGGGAAACCAGAAAAGTGCAACGGCGGCAAGCAGCAAACCTGATAAAGCGAAAAAGAAATCGGAAGCCAGTATTCCGCTCCCGCTGTTAATAGGCGGGTGTGTGCTGGGCGTGCTGCTCACAGGGGGACTGGGATACTTTATGTTTTCCATGGGCAGTTCATTGAATGCCGGCCAGGCAGCCGCCAGTAAAGTGGAAGTCCCCCAGAAATTCGCCAAATTCTCACCCGAGGTCGGCGACATTGGCGCGGAATACCCCGAAGGATGGAAGGTGGAAAACGGAGGCGGCCAGGGGGGCGTACAAAGCTGGGCCAAATTTATTTCTCCGGATGAAGGGACCAGTATTTCGATTCGTGGCAATATGACCGGTTCGGCCCTGGGAAGTGCCGGTCTGGCGATGAACCAGGGTGCCGACGCTGAAGAGATCGAGCCCCCTGTGGTCGACATTCATCGATTGATGAAACGGAAGTTTGAGGACGACTATTCCAACTATGAAGAACTGGGGGACTACACCTTACTCAAAACCAAAATGGGGGATGCCTGTCAGTCGATCTTTACCACGAAAAGTCTGCTGGGGGGCAAGCAGAAAGGCTATCGTGTGACACTGCTGACGGGCCGCGTGCAGTTTAATCTGGTCTGTCTGTGTGATGACGCAGTGTTTGATAAAATGCGACCGGCTTTCGATCATGTCGTCAATACGGTTCACGAAAAATAATTCGCAGTAACTGGCGGTTAACCCCAATGCCAGGCGAAGCGCGTTTTGAAGTGATGATAATACAGGCCGATCATCCTCAACGCGACGATTTCAAAATAGAGGATGATCGCGATCATGATGATGATGCCCACCACGCCCAGTTTTAATGCCATAAAAACGGTAAAGAAGTAAACCACCGACGTCAGGAACATGGCACCCGCGGTGAAGAAATAAGCTCCCATCGATTTGACGATGGTGAGCAGCATGAGGTCGATCCGGAAGACGGTTTCGAAGCCTCCCACCGCCACACACAGTGCCAGGATCGGCCAGAAAAACAGGCCTGCACAATAGAGAAACACGAAAACTCCGAGGTGGTACAGAGGCAGGAAGTCCACGACATCCTGAGGCAGAAAGCCGGGGCCTCCCGCTTCGCCCGCATT
>NZ_CAXAVM010000217.1:0-11445 GCF_963972345.1 uncultured Gimesia sp.
TTTACCATGAATACCGACCAAATTGAAAGCAGTCTCCCATTAATGATGGATTAACACCATGAAATCACGCGCCACTCTGTTTTACCTTGCCGCCCTGTTCCTGTTGCAAACGCTTGTCTGCCCTGTCGCTGCCGAAGAAACCAAAACAATTGCCCCGCTGGAACTGCCGCGGGTTGAGGCTTCATTTGAGCCGCCGTATTACAGCACAACCTACGAACAGCCAACCGAGCCCAAAGAGGGGCAGTTGCAGATCGGCGTGACTTATACGCTCTGGATTCCGGAAGGACTCAAGGAAGTGCGGGGCATGATTGTGCATCAGCATGGCTGTGGTTCGGGGTCGTGCACGGGCAGCGTGACGGCGGCCCATGATCTGCACTGGCAGGAACTGGCGCGAAAAAACGGTTGTGCCCTGCTCGGCCCCAGCTTTCATCAGGCCGAGAAACAGAACTGCCGCCTGTGGTGTGATCCGCGGAACGGCTCAAGCAAAGTGTTTGTCGAGTCACTGCAGAAGCTGGCAAAACTGTCGGGGCATCCTGAAGTCGCCACCGCGCCCTGGTGTCTGTGGGGGCATTCGGGAGGCGGGTTCTGGTCGAGCCTGATGCAGATGGAGTACCCGGAGCGGATTGTGGCGATCTGGTTTCAATCGGGAACAGCGTACGGCTACTGGACCAATGACGAAATTACGGCTCCCGAGATCCCCGAGGCGGCGATGCAGATTCCGATGGTGGCCAATCCGGGTCTGAAAGAAAAAGAAAACAAACGTTTCAGCCGCGCCTGGACGGGCAGCCTGGCAATGTTCAAAGACTACCGCTCCAAAGGAGCCCCGATCGCTTTTGCCCCCGACCCCCGCACGGGCCACGAAACCGGCGACTCACGCTACCTCGCGATCCCTTTCTTCAACGCCTGCCTGCAACAGCGTCTGCCTGACAAAGTGGGAGCCCCTTTGAAAGCCGTGGAGATCAGCAAAGGCTGGCTCTCACCCCTGCTCAGTGAAACCATGCCGGTTCCTTATGATCAGTTTGAAGGCGATAAAACGGAGGCAAACTGGCTGCCCGACAAAGCAGTCGCGCTGGCCTGGCTGGACTTCGTGAAGACCGGCGCAGTCAGTGACAAAACTCCGCCCCCTGCCCCCACCGATGTCAAAGTGGATGCTGCGACAGGCACGATTACCTGGAAAGCAGGAACCGACTTTGAAAGCGGCATCCAGGCCTTTCTGATCCAACGCGACGGCAAACAGATCGGTCAACTCCCCGAAAAACCGACCAACCGTTTCGGCCGTCCCCTGTTCCAGAACATGAGCTACGGCGATACCCCCGTGCTGCCACTGCAGAAGTTTGAATTCGTGGACAAAACTGCCAACCCGGGTCAGCAATACGACTATCAGGTCAAAGCGGTAAACACGGCCGGGCTGCAGTCGAAGTAGTCTTTTTCTACGACTAACAACACGAAAACACACGAAAAAAGAATAGTACGTTACAAAATACCCGTTATGTTCGACGAAAAAGAAGGCAGATCCAGTTTCAAGGCCATTTTTTCTTTCTAAGAATTGTTGTTCTATCTAAAAGGCAAAAATTTAGAAACTCAGCCATGTAAGGAACTGGGCATTTATCATATTTAAGTGATCGTGCTGTTCTGTGTGAGTTGTCGACACAAAAGTCTAAAAGATCGCGTAGTGATTTTACTAATTCAATGACATGTAGCACGGCATATTTAGCAGCTAAGTAATGATATTGTGGAAGTAAAACAGAATCTTGATGGGTCATTTGTGAGCCATCAAGATTTTCTCCAAGAACAAAACTAATATTTTGAGTTGCCTTTAAGATTTCTGTTGAACGCAGTTCTATCTTCTCAATTTGCCTCGCTGGTACGTCGAGACAAATTATCTTTTCGATTATCAAATTCCACTTGGCTAATGGCTCATCTGAGTACTGATCTTCTGTCAAACAATTTAGATTGTAATACCGGGATTTATTCGCAAAGTCTGCGAGATACTTCAGAATTTCTAATGAGATCTCGGAGGAATCTATGATACTCAAAGGGTTTGGCTGTGGCTCAGAAAAAGATTTTAGATATCTATATAATGCAATAAGATCGTGACTATGTTTTCGCAGCGTCCGATTTGAAGGAGTTTGCATTGAGTTTTTGGCCATATGATCAATGACTAGAATCACCTTCATAAGTCGCTCTAGTCCGATAGAGAGGTGAAAGAAGGAAGTATATAAATTCCCTTTATCGTGAACTCCCGCGGAACGTAATGCAGTCAAGCCATGTGTTAACGAAGAGTGAAATAGATAGCCTTCAAGCGTAAGCAGGGAGTAAGATTTTTCGACTATCATTTGGATTTACCTTTAATCCCCGGGTAATACAAATCGCAACAAGTGAAATAAAAAGTACCTAATATTTAAACAGAGACACATAGCAATATGTCTGGTTCACTCGATGTTTCAGATTCTTTAACGCCGCCTTTATAAAAGTAAATAATACAAATGTGTAACATCGTGAGTAAATTAGAAATAACGTGTTTTCAATTTCGTCTTACGATTTTCATTCTTACCAGTAGCGTATTTGCCAGTTCTAAGCCCCTTCTTATAAATGATAATAATATGCTTTTTTCATAATACCTTTTTTGAACACTTCCAATGCAATATGAAATACTTCTTCCTTTCCCGCAAATAAACCAGCTTTAAGAAATGGTTGTGCTAACTTTTCTTTAACATTCAACAACTCAAGATAATCTCCTTGTTGATAATCTTTCATTCTATAATAAATACGTATATACCTACCTGGAGGAAATGAGACGGCTTCCCTCTCAAGATCAAATTGACTACCACACCCCAGGTCAAGATTAATTAAAGAATACGTCATTTCGAAAATATCAAAGCAACGCTCATATTCTTGATCGTCAGAAATCATCGGAGCTAATACACTTCTACACTCTTTAAAAAGCCATTCACTAGCTGGAAAATAATCATTTTTGTGTTCTGGGATCCCCTTTATCCAGTCTTGAAATTCACACCAATCAATATTCAAGAGTAAATTTCGAGGCTGTCGACCAGAGTGAGAACTTTGAGGCCTTATCAGAATTGTAGTTAGCATATCAAAGTTTCTATTGGCAATAGCAGCAATTCCCATCGTGTAAAGAAGAACTAAAGAAGGGATCGCTCGAAGAGAAGGCATTATCTGTCTTCCATTCCAATTTGAGTTATCTTTCCCAGCCGGTTCATTACAAAGTCTTTGGACTACTTTCGAGAAAATATCTTGGTGTTGTGCTCGCCCCCAATAGGCTCCATAAACACAAATTGTCCTGAGCAACTCAAGACTAGACTGCAATTCTGAAATCGCTTTCTGATTTTCTTCTTCTGTATTGGCTCGTTTGAATAGCGAGTAAAGCACTAGTTGAATAGCAGAATAAGCCTTTTCTTTTTCTTCGTGAACCAGATCGTGAAGACGAATTATGTGTTTGTCATCGCTTAGCAAACGTTTGATTGTCGCAGCTGCAGAAGCAACTGAAAGAGGGTGCGGCTTCTGAAACTCTTCCAAGGAAATCACTTTTTCAGCGAGTTCATTAAAAAATGATTCTGCATCCTTGATTTGAATATATTCACCAGCTCTTGAATTGAGTAATTTCTGAGCTTTCTCTGATGGTTTTCCTCGACTCGCCCAATAACTGGTAAATCGGCGATTGCGACTACGCTCAAAAGCCTTGTAAAGCGCTGGGTCCCATTGAGCTGACCAACCACAAAATACAAATCCAAATTCATCAACGATTCGATCAAGCAGTTCATCAACACTCTTAGCGTATTCAGAGAGTTCACCAAATGTATTCTTAATGCGTGTATCCTTATAATCACCATGAACTTTGATGATCACACATTCCTGGTGGATTAGTGGCAATGACCCCATAATGGCATCTGGAGTACTCAAAACTGTAGGAGTTATCCCAACTTCTTCAATTGCCAGTTCGGTTAATCGATCAAAGTTTGTCGTGACGATGACACGAACAAATCCTCCTTCTACCAGATTCGCAATAGCTCGATGTGCAGAAGTTGGCTGTTTTAATCCTTGCTCGCGTTCTTCTTCATTCGGCTCAAAGTACGCTGATAAAAGCTTCTGCCGTTCTTCCGGGCTCTTGGCAAGTTCATCCAGTAATTCAGAGTAGTCTGGTTCTTTTTGATATTTCTCTTGATACCACTTAGCAGGATCAGAGCTGCAATCGACTCCCTGCATTTGAGCGATTTTCTTCACCAAATCACATACTACTTCCCACCCCGTTGGGATTTGCGCTGCTCGGGATACTCCTGATCCGAGCAAAAGAGCATATACCCCTTTATTCGTCTGCATTGAGAATGCCAGTGATAGAAGCGGGTCAATCATATTAAATTCGATCGTCAATTAATTAAGCTAATTTCTACATGTGAAACTCAGAGGATCATATTATTTGAATTCGATTCTACAGTTACAAACTAAACTGTCTACTTAAACTTCTTTTTGAATTAAATAACAACTCTCACTCATTAACATGCACTTCGGATTGTTCATCTGCGAATTCTTGACAATATCTGGTAGAATTCCTGCAGAACAGGCACATAGGTTCCGTCTTTTCTATTAATCCAAAGTGTTGTTCTGGCGATGTTCCAGCACTATCGGGCCGTGTTGAATGGGTGGGGAGGTTTGGTTCCGAATTGTACGTGGCTGCTGCGACCTCCTGCTCGCTGCGCTCGGCCCGAATTGCATTCGGGCTTACCCGTTCTTCGTTGTGGCTGGTTTTGTGTTTTTCGTGGTAGAAAAAGAAAGCTGCAATGTTTTATCTGCTTCCCTTGTCGTGCGAAACACAGTTGATACTCGCCAGGCGGGCGGACACATGGGTCCGCACCCTACATGGAAGGGGTTGGTATTGTTTCCCTGACTTGAATGCTTGCACTGACAGTTTCCTGTTGTCTGCGACAACCCCGAATTGCATTCGGGGCTACCCGGTTTTCGTCTTATTCCAAATGTGCATCAGGGGTTGCCCCTGTTTCGGTCTTTTATTCTCTGTAAGGAAAGGCAGGAGTCAAGAAGTGATGAAAACGTTTTTGTGGCGATGCGTGATGAAAGGGAACCGGTGCCTGAATGATGGCTGGTTAGTTCGTTGTGATAGTGGGATGAAGTGTGTCGATCCGCAGGCAGTTTTGCGTTGCTTTTTCTCAGATTGTGCTGAAACCAGCGGGTTTCGTAGTGCTGATTTTCGCAGTGATTCGCGTGGTTCACCGGAATTTTCAGGGGCCACGCGCGCGACGCACTTTATAGCATAAAGGATGCGGATCGGCGGGCAGCAGTCAAGTGCATTTTTTGCAGTGTGAGAAGAGAGTGGTGGGAGAGAATTGACAGCCCCGAGTCCGTCTGATTATTGTAAAATCCTGGAGCATCAGACTCTGTCTGAATGGATTTAATTTCCACAGGTCAGGCATCTTGAACTCAACCCAAAGGCATCAGATTCATCGAATAGTCACTATACAATCATCTCGTCTGATTAAAACATTTTCAGAAAATACCAGAGTGCAATTTTCCCGGTTAGAACCAGGAAGTTTCCTACGCTATGGAGCAGAAAGGGAAGAAGAATGGTTTCACTTTTAAGAAATGCCCATGCCAGAAAAAAACCTCCAAGCTGATTTTCCGGACTGGGATTTCCATAAAGAATGTGAAGAACTGCGAATAGAATTCCGCTGATGGCAATCGTTTTCCATTCGCCCATCAGTCTATTGAGTGAAACGCAGATTACAAGCCGATAGATTGCTTCTTCCAGGACCGGCGCAACAAAACACATATGCATGAAAGCGGAATTAAAGTCTTGGGGATGGATCAAGTGAAAGGGAACCTGGTGACCAGTCAGATACCAGAGCCCCCCTCCGAGACAGATACAAAAGCCGATTATAATCCCAATGATTAATGAAGTTCTCACCCAGACTTTCCAGCCCTGTATGGGCCGCGCCTGTAATCCGAGGGCTTTAAGATCCCCCTCAAACAGGTAGACGGTCAGCGCAAATGCGACCAACGCGAGAGAGAGGCGTGAACTCTCAGAATATCTGCCAGTGATAAAGAATATATCAAGGATGACAGTCACTGTAACGACTGCTAACGCACAATAAGGAACTGATTGCTGGTCTAGAGATCGACGTCCGATTGCTGAATACAAAATTTCTCCACGGATAGACGAACGCCTCTAGAGACGTTATCTAAATTTCATCATAACCAGGATTATTACGGAGACTTTCATGCCGATTCACCGGGATAGCGGTCCCAGCGGTAGGCCAGCTTTGAATTTTTCCAGAAGACTTTGTCGAGGGCCGACTGGCCTTTGTCCTGCAGGTAGTCGACCAGGATTTTCTGCAGCGTGACATAGTCGGCGGCCCGTTCGGAGACAGGCCAGTTGCTGCCAAATATCATGCGGTCGACGCCGATCTGGTTCCAGATCACATCCAGTGTCGGACGGTAATATTCGACGTCGTCAGGGACGGCATCGGGACGGTGACGGGCTGCTCCTTCGACGAGGGCCGAGATTTTAATGTAGACCTGTTTCTGATCGGCAAGGGCTTCCATGTACTCTTTCCAGCGCCGATCAATCTCATCCCCTTTGATGACGACATTGCCGATATGATCGACGACGATGCGGAGGTCGGGAACCTGCTCGGCTACCAGGCGCGCTCCATTGAGCGTAACGGGGCCGCCATTCAGGTCGACCTGCAATCCCTGGTCGGCCAGCAGTTTCAGGTCATCCATAAACTGTCGCTGTTTTAAACCGAGATCGAGCAGGTCGTAGTTAATGCGAATGCCTTTATAGAGGGGATTTTTCGAAAAGCGTTTGAGGTGTTTGCGAAAATCGGGTTCCCCCGGCGTGAGTCGGCCGACAAAGCCGATGATGACGGGATTGTCTTTCGCCTGATCGAGAATCCACTGATTGTCTTCGACCAGTTTACTGGCTTCCACGACAACCGTAGCATTCACGGGCTGGTACTTTTCCAGTTCGACAAAGTGTTTAGGTAAAACGGTGCGGTAGAGGGATGAACCTTTGCTCGGCCAGGGAACGCCCTGGGGGCGAGAGGGATCGTAAAAGTGAGTATGTGTGTCGACCACCCTGGCTGGCAGAAGTGGTTTGGGTTCAGCGGCTGCACTTCCACTGATGTTCAGCTGGGAAGCGAGCAAACCTGCGGAAGCGGTTTTAAGAAAGGTACGACGGTTGAGCTGTGACATGTCGAGAATCCTCTAAGCTGGTGAGTTCCATAGTGTTGATGTCGACTTCCTACAGGATATTCTCAGTCCGGAGCCAATTCTATCTATTTTGACAGAATCTTGCTGTATTCGGGGGGAAATTAAATCGCACTTCCCATCGCGGGCTCTTTTTGCTAATTTTCATGCACTGTGTATCTTTACTTAGTTTGTTTTGGGACGGTTGTTGCCAGGAACGGCGACTGACACATGCAACGGATTTGATTTTGTGAAACCCCCAGCTGATGATCATCGCTCAGATTTGAATCGCCGCGCCTGCAGAGGTCGCGTCTGAAACGAATGGGCGTGAAGAATCAACTGAAATCAGCGCCACGAATTCCCGTGAATCCGACTGGTATTCAGAGGAGATCCAGGATGACGCTGTCGAATATGATCTCTCGCTCAAGTTTGAAGATTACGCCCCCGCCTGGTTAATCAAGGCTAAAGCTCTGTTTGGACGGGCACCGGAATGGTCGATTTCTTCGACACTGGGCGCGCTTGCCATCATATTGACGATCATGCTGTTACTGGCGATGCCCACGGATGAACCAGTTGAGATTGAAGTCGCAGAGGAATTCACACCCGCTCCCCGGGAAGTGGAACAGGATGCACCAGAAGCCGACTACCTGATCGATTCACGCATTGCGGTGGAGATTCCTGTTGCAGTGGGATTTGTGCTGGCTGAAACCGATCCGCTGTATGTTTCCTTTGGAGAACTTCCACAGCATATCGCAGCCACACCGGCACGTGATGAATTCATGCTGCCACGTGAACGTCCCATTGTGCTGCCGGATCTGGAACTGCCCCCCGAACCTGCTGCCGCTGAACCGGAGCTGACGCTGGATGTCCAGCGCATCCGAATTATCGAGCGGGAAATGCGGGACCCGGGAATGGACGAACCGTTTCTCGTCGAAGCAGTGATCACTGCGGGTGACCTGGTGAGTCGACTGGAACCGGAAGACCGTTTTCTGTTTGATGAAAACTGGACGCTGGTCAACCTGGATCGAACCTTAGCCCAGTCACGGTCTGCCATTCGGCCTACCCTCTATCACGAGCGGATCACCGGTAACGAACACATGCAGGTCGGACAGGAGCAACCCTTCGAATCCGATTTTGGAAAGCCTGCTCGACCTGAGCCTGAGAATTCGGAAGAGCTGCATGTTGAAATCAGAAAAACAATTCCCCAACAGGGAACAGCTGCTGACACGCTGTCCTATTCGATCCTGGTAAAAAACCGGGGTACAAAAACCGCGTTTGACGTGGATGTAAACGAGACACTTTCCTCTGCCGCAAGCCTGGTCGATCTGACACCGCCGGCTGAAGTCAACCAGAACCAGTTAAGCTGGAAAATCGCACGGCTCGAGCCGAATGAAGAACGGGAACTGCAGGTCAAAGTTTACCTCGCAGAGGAAGGGAACGTGGAAACCAGTTCCCTGGTCAAGCTGGTTTCGCATGTCGCTACGACAACAGAGATTTCCGCTCCGTCACTGGAACTGAAGATCAAGGGACCTGATGTCGTCGCTGAAGGAGAGGTTTTTCCCCTGGAAATCCAGGTGAGCAATCGCGGTCGTCAGAACCAGGGTTCAGTGGATTTGAACCTGGATCTGCCCGAGGGACTGATTCACGAACAGGGTCGGCAGCTGTCTTTCCAACTCGACCAGCTCGCAGCGAACGAAACGCGGACCCTGCAGGCACGTGTCAGAGCGGTCAAAGCAGGCAAAGTGACCTCACAGGCCACCTTGTCCTCAGACAGCCTGGCTCTTGACGAAATGGTACTGGTTCAGAGTGTCATCCCCCGTCCGGTGACACCGAAACAGCCTGAAACGAAGGTGACTAAACCTTCGACACCGGCGGCGACAGTCACTCCTAACACACCCGCGGCTTCTGGACAAGCTTGTCCCTGCCAGGTTCCGGTCTACTATTACACGGTCCCTTATCTGCTGCCGTGATTGCTGAGGGAGTTGAAGTCTGCTCTCGAAATCGGTTAGCCTGTATTCAGTCGTTATTCTGAATTCATTCTGCTATCCGACGCTGAGGAGAGAACCCGATGAGAATTCACAGTCCTGCCCGCTTTCGATACTTCTGCCTGATCTGCTGTCTCACACTTTCTGTTTCTCTGCCGGAATCAGGGGCCGATCATCCAGAACGTAAACAGGGAGAGATGGCGGGCGAAGTGAATACGGATTCCGTGATCTTACAATCACGGCTTACCGCGGCGAAGCTGGATCCAGGTGGCGATCTGCCAGGCAGCGCAGGTGTGGGCCGCTTCGAGCTTTCGACTCACAAGGATTTCTCAGACTCCTTTTTTACAGACTGGCTGACGGCGGAAGCAGATACTGACTTCATGCTGAAAACCCTGGTGAAGAATCTCAAGCCGGACACCCGCTACTACTATCGTCTGCAATATGGCATAAATCAGGTATCGACTCAGAAGGGCCCCGTCAACACCTTCGAGACACTGCCTGCAGCAGAGCAGGTGAAGGAGATCAGCTTTGTGGTAGTGACGGGTATGAACTTCAATGCCTTTCATCATGGCCTGGGGAAACGCCCTGCTTATGCGGGCGAAGACAAAGACCTGGGTTACCCGGCTCTGTTGAGTATTCTGAAGCTGAAGCCGGACTTTTTTGTGGGGACGGGTGACAATGTGTATTACGATCATCCGGCTAAACCCGCCGCACAGACACCCGCTGAAATGCGAAAGAAGTGGCACGAGCAGTTTGTGCAGCCACGCTATGTTGATTTGTTTTCGAGCGTGCCTACTTACTGGGAAAAAGACGATCACGACTTTCGCTATAACGACTGTGATCTGACGGGAAAACGTGAACCGGGCAACGAACTGGGTCTGCGCATCTTTCGCGAGCAGGTCCCCATCGTGGATCCCCTCGACTCAGATCCTATTACATACAGAACCTATCGCATGGGGAAACTGCTGCAGGTCTGGTTCACCGAGAACCGGGATTACCGCAGCCCCAATCGTTCCCCCGATGGACCAGACAAAACGATCTGGGGAAAAAAGCAGCGTGAATGGCTCAAAGAAACTCTTAAAGAATCGGATGCGACTTTCAAAGTCCTGATCTCTCCCACGCCGATGATCGGCCCGGATGGCAAAGGAAAAAAAGACAATCACACCAACATCGGCGGGTTCCGTCAGGAACGAGATGACTTTTTCCAGTGGCTCGATCAGGAAGGTCTGAATCAGCGGGGCTTTTACCTGATCTGTGGCGATCGTCACTGGCAATATCACTCGATTCATCCACCCGGGATCGAAGAATTTTCCACCGGTGCGCTGGTGGATGCGAATTCCCGCCTGGGAGTGAATCCGGGAGACAAAAAGGGGACCGATCCGGATGGCGTTGTCAAACAGCCTTACACATCGCAGCCGGCATCAGGTGGCTTTCTGTACGTAAAAGTGAAACCCGAAGACCGGGGACAGGAAGCAGAATTACAGTTTCGGTTCTATGACGAGCAGGGGAAACTGCTGCATGAGGTCCAGAAACAACGCCCGATTGAGTAACAGGAGCCTGTTCTTCAGTCCGTTTCCCGATTATCGGCGAAGCGAATATTGCAAGTGCCACAAGTGGTTGGGTAGCATGGAGTAACGCTTACTGAAAGTTGCAGAGCAGCGCTCTGGCCTTACTGAGAGTTTGAAATGAGATTATCCCTAACCTGGTTACAGTCCCCCCTTTTTTTCATTCTGCTCCTGATTTTTAATACCACAAATCATCTGGAAGCCGCCGAAGAGAGTCTGGGAACAGTCAGCATCACGGCTGAGAAAACGCCACTCGAAAACGAGCCCGTGTGTGTGGAACTTCCAGAAACCGGATTGACAGCGGAGCAGGTTTATCTGGTTGAATCAGCCGACGCAGATAAGACCGCCATCCCTGCTCAGATCGAAAAACGAAAGCAGTCTGCAGATTTGCTCTGGTGGATTCCGCCTGGAGAAACACCCGCCGGTAAAACCCGCGTCTTTCAAATCAAAGCTGGCACTGCATCACCGCAGCAGAAGCTGACGATCAAAGATACGGACAAAGCCTATCAGTTCATGATCGGCGATCATCCGGTTTTGAGTTACAATTATAAACACATCAATCCGCCAGAGTCTCTGGATCCATTGTACGGACGGAGCGCTCACATCCACCCGATCTGGACGCCTGCTGGAAAGATTGTCTCGGATGAATTCCCCCCGGACCATGCCCATCAGAG
>NZ_CAXAVM010000218.1:0-11339 GCF_963972345.1 uncultured Gimesia sp.
GCCTGACAGGTAAAACGGCAGTCGTCATCGGAGGAACCGGCGTCCTGGGTGGTGCCATCGCCGAAACACTCGCGCAAGCGGGCGCTCATGTTGTGATTGTCGGTCGCAACGCCGAAAACGGCGCAGGCCGCGTGAAGATGATTGAAGAACTGCAGGGCACTGCGGAATTTTTCAAAGCCGATTCCACCAGTCGCGAAGACCTGGAATCGCTGGTCGCGCACCTGAAAAGCAACGACCGCACGACTGACATTCTCGTCAACGGAGCAGGCATCAATGCGGCGACGCCCTTCCTGGAAATCAGCGATGAAGAGTGGGAGCAGATCTTCCGCGTGAATCTGCTGAGTGTCAAAGTGGCCTGCCAGGTCTTCGGCCAGTCGATGCTCGACAACAATGTCGCCGGTTCGATTATCAACATCGCATCCATGAGTGCCATTACGCCGCTGTCCCGCGTGTTTACTTATTCCGCTTCCAAAGCAGCGGTTTTGAATCTGACGCAGAATCTGGCCCGCGAATGGGCCGAGCGAAGTATTCGCGTGAATGCCCTCTCTCCCGGATTCTTTCCTGCAGAACAGAATCGAAAAGTGCTGACACCAGAGCGGGTCGCGAGTATTATGAATCATACGCCCGCCAATCGATTTGGTGATCCCGAAGAACTGGCGGGTGCCGTACTGCTGCTGGCAGCGGGCAAAGCCGGCAGTTTCGTGACGGGGACGAATGTCGCCGTCGATGGTGGATTTTCCTGCATGACTATCTGATCGCTGTGAGGCGGGGCGGCTGCGGAAGCCGCCGGTCTCGGCAAAAATGAGCTTAAGGAGCACTGAGACTTGGATCCGATTTCCATTGAACCTGGTCAGCGCTACCTTGCTCGTATCAACCCGAAACGCATTCCCCATATCTTTACCGATGTGCTGATCATTGGCGGGGGCATTGCCGGTTCGCGGGCCGCGCTGGAGATCGATCCGCGGCTGGAAACGATTATCGTCAACAAAGGCAAAGTCTCGCAATCGAACAGTGCCTACGCGCAGGGTGGCATCGCGGGAGTCCTCGACCCGCTGGATAACATAACCAATCATATCCAGGATACCCTGGCCGCCGGGAAAGATCTGTGTGATGCAGACCTGGTCGAATTTGTGTGCCGTGAAGCACCGCGGCATATTCAGGAACTGGTCGACCTGGGAGCCGACTTCGACACCGAAGATGGTAAGATCGCCCTCACCAAAGAGGGAGGGCACAGCCATCGTCGCGTCGCCCATGCGCTGGGAGATGCCACCGGTAAAGAACTGATGCGGGCGCTCGTGCTGGCGGTCAACAGTCGGCCTTCGATTCAGACCTGGACCAAAACACCGACCATCGACCTGGTGACCGAGAACGGCAAGTGCCGGGGCGCGGTGATCTGGAACCGCTATCATGGGAAATCCCTGGTCTGGGCCAAGCAGGTGATTTTAGCGACCGGGGGCGCAGGCTGTCTGTTTCGGGAAACGACGAATCCCCCGCTGGCGACCGGCGATGGACACGCCCTGGCCTTTCGCGCCGGGGCATTGCTCCAGGACATGGAATTCATGCAGTTTCATCCTACGGTCCTCTACATTGCCGGCGGTGCCCGTTACCTGATTTCCGAAGCCGTGCGCGGCGAAGGCGCTTACCTGCGTGACTGCAACGGCGTGCGGTTCATGTCCGACTATCATCCCGATCTGGAACTGGCGCATCGTGATATCGTCAGCCGGGCCATTACCGATCGCATGCTGAAAACCAGCCATTCCTGCGTGTATCTTGATTTAACCCACCTGGAGAAATCGCTGGTCAAAGAGCGGTTTCCCAACATCAGCAAAGTCTGCGCGAGCTTCGGTCTGGATCTGTCAAAAGATCAGATCCCCGTACGTCCTGGTGCGCATTACATGATTGGGGGCGTGAAGACCGACCTGCAGGCGCAGACCTCGGTGCCGAATCTGTGGGCGGCGGGCGAAGTGACTTCCACCGGACTGCACGGCAGCAATCGCCTGGCCTCGAACAGTCTGCTGGAAGGTTTGATCTTCGGCGCAGCCGCTGGCCGCGGTGCATCACAGGCGGCATTGAATCAGCCCGACCAGTTTTCGGCTTCCCTGCTACCGGACTGGGATACGGAAAAACGTTCCGACGAAGATTTAAACAGCAAGGACCTGCGGAACTCGCTGGCCAGCCTGATGTGGCGCGATGTGGGCATTACCCGCAGCGCCGATTCGTTAAAAAATGCGATGGACAAAGTCGATTTCTGGGACCGGTATGTTGTTGATCGTGAATTCAAAACATTGACCGGCTGGGAACTGCAGAACATGCTGCTGGTCTCAGAGTTGATGATCACATCAGCTCTAGCCCGTCGTGAAAGTCGTGGCGTACATTATCGCAGTGATTATCCCGAGACCGACCCGGCGTTCCAGAAACATATTTCCGTGATTTCAACCCGTTGAACCACTGTCTGAAGAAGGATGACCCATGCTGCCTGGAATCAAACTGTTCGATTTAACTGGTCGTGTCGCCATTATTACCGGCGGTTCCAAGGGGCTGGGTGCCGCGATGGCAGAAGGCCTGGCTTCAGCGGGCGCGAACTTACTGCTCACCAGTCGCAACCAGGATGAAGTCGAAGCGACAGCAGCCCAGATCCAGTCCGACTATGGCAACAAGGTCATCGGCATGGCCGCCGATGTAACCGATGCGGACCAGGTCGCCGCGATGACAGAACGGGCGATCTCGGAGTTCGGCAAGATTGATATTCTGATCAATAACGCGGGAATCAACATTCGCGGCCCCATCGATGACATCACACTCGAAGAGTTTCAGGACGTGCAGAACGTGAACGTCACCGGCCCCTGGTTGTGCGTGCGTTCGGTCGTTCCCCACATGAAAAACGCACAATACGGAAAGATCATCAACCTGGCAAGTACGCTGGGGCTGGTGGGCATGTCGAACCGCACGCCCTACACTTCCAGCAAAGGAGCCATCGTGCAGATGACACGCGCCCTCGGGCTGGAACTGTGTGAATACGGAATCACCTGTAACGCGATCTGCCCCGGACCGTTTCTGACGCCCATGAATGAACCGTTCGCCGAAACCGAAGAGATCAAGAAATTCATCGTGGGTGCAGTGGCGATGAACCGCTGGGCGCGGATGGAAGAGATCCAGGGCGCGGCGATCTTTCTGGCCAGCGATGCATCCAGCTATATGACGGGCAGCATGGTCACCGTCGATGGCGGGTGGACGGCCCGCTGAAATAGTTGAGGCTGAGATGAGTGCCAATGTCGAAACCGAACCTGTTCGATTGAACCAAAAGAACAGACGGATTCTCCTCCGCCGGGGGCTGATTGCTGCTCTCATTGCAATTTGCGCATTAGTCGTCTGGTCAGTCTTTCTGGTCATGCGATTTCATTCAAATGTTTCTGCCTTCCAGAATCAGAAGGCGCAATTGCTGGTCTTCGACGAGAATGAAGCAGGGGATATCACGATTCATGATTATGGCACAATGCCAGGTCCCGCTTTTATTCCCAAGCCTTTTCTAAATTATCATCGTTCTGTGACCTGGATGGATTGGAAGTGGCAGCCTGAAAGCAGTCCCGAGGAGGTCGATGACCTATTTGCTCTGTTACCAGAGTTTCACAAGCTGGAAGAACTCTATTTATCAGGTTTTCAGATAGATCAAAAACGGGCAGCTGCGCTGACGCAAATCCCCCAGTTAAGACATCTGACAATCGAGGCATCCCAGCTTGAAAAATCAGTTCTGACGTCTCTGTTAAAGGAAAAAAGACTGAAAAGCATCAGTCTGGCAGGTTCCACTTTTCAGGAAGAAGAATTGGACGCATTGAAACATGTGTCAGAAAAAGAAACTTTAGTGACACTTCTCCTGTCAAACTGCCAGGTCACCGATCGTACGGCAGCAGTACTTTCCGAATGCCGCAATCTGGAAACTTTGCAACTGGATGGCACCCAGATCACCGACACGGGTTTGAAAATGCTGGCCCGGCTGCCGCATCTGAAAGTGCTGGTGCTCGATCACACCGCGGTTACGGATGCTGGGGTGAAATATCTGTCTGCGACACCTGAACTGGTGGAGTTGAGCCTGAGCAATACCGGCGTTTCCGATGAGGTGCTGGACTCGCTCAAACAGGAACTTCCTGCATTACGTATCTCTGATGACTGAACGTAACTCAAGGATTTGGGAAATACCTGAAAACGTGTGGGGGCCTTCTCCCGCACTGAACTTTCTGTGACAGCTGATTTAACTCTTTTAATCGGAACCTGCGCGAAATGTTCATTTTAAAACTGAGGGAAAACACTGCACTTGCTCAACTTAGCGTCAATCTCTGACCTAAATTTGGGTAAACTTACCCGGTTAAAAAACTGTCATCTCAGGCACAGACAGAAAACAATATGAGCAGTAAACAGCCCTCGAAAATATTGATCGTCGACGATTCGGACGTGGTACGGCGTATTCTTGCCAAGGCGCTCGAACTGGATGGATACGAACTTCATACCGCCGCCGATGGTGAAGAAGGTCGCCAGAAAGTCCATGAACTGAAACCGGACCTGGTCCTGCTGGATGTAGAGATGCCGGTTCTGGACGGTTTTGCGGTGCTGCAGGAAGTGCGTGCGAACTTTAAGGTCGACGAAGTCGCCGTGATCATGGTGACGTCTCAAAACGATGGTAAAGGGATTACCCGCGCATTTGAGGAAGGCGCGTTCGACTATATTCCCAAGCCGGCAACCGATTCCGAAATCAAAGCACGAGTCCGAAATGCGATTCGTGCCCTGCAACTGCTTCGCGAACAGAAAACATTACGACAGCAGGCCGAAGCAGCAAACCAGTCTAAGAGCGCCTTTCTGGCAAATATGAGTCATGAGATCCGTACGCCGATGACCGCCATTCTGGGGTATACCGAAATCCTGGAACTGGAAGCAAAGTCGCTGCAGCTGCCCGAGCTGATCACCGATTCGCTGGATACCATCAAACGCAATGGCGGACACCTGATGGAACTGATCAACGACATCCTGGATCTGTCAAAAATCGAGGCGGGAAAACTGGATGTCGAATCCATTCGCTGTTCGCCGCAGACGATCGTGGAAGAAGTGCTGGAACTGGTTCAGGTCCGGGCAGAAGCCAAGGGGTTGAAACTGGAAGCCAGCTATCAGTTCCCTCTCCCCGCGGAAATTCATTCCGACCCGACGCGGATTCGGCAGATTCTGATCAACCTGATCGGCAACGCCATCAAATTTACGGAAGTCGGCACGATTCGCCTGGATACATCCTTCCTGGAAAATCCAGGGGGAGAACCGCAGGTTCAGTTTACGGTGATCGACCAGGGAATCGGGATGACGGAATCTCAGATGGCTGGTCTGTTCCGTCCGTTTTCGCAGGCCGATTCTTCTACCACCCGAAAATATGGTGGAACGGGACTGGGGCTGACCATCTGCAAACGCCTGGCGGATGTGCTGGGTGGTGATATCTCTGTGACCAGCGAAATGAACCGGGGGTCACAATTCAGTGCGACCGTAAAAACGGGCAATCTGGATGGCATCGAACTGCTGCAGGAATTGCAGCAGCACGAGAACGAGTTCTCTATAAATTTCAATGCGAGCACACAATCTGAAGAGCAGGTCCTGTCCCTGAAGGGCAGAACGGTTCTGCTGGCGGAAGACGGCCCGGACAATCAGAAGTTAATCAGTTTTATTCTTAGGAAATCGGGAGCAGAAGTTTCGGTCGCGGAAAATGGAGAAGCGGCTCTGCAGGCGGCAATGCGGTCCATGGAAATCGGACTGCTGTATGATGTGATCCTGATGGATATGCAGATGCCGATCCTGGATGGCTATGGCGCGACACGCCGAATTCGTGAACAGGGATATCCGGGTCCGATCATTTCCCTGACGGCCAATGCCATGGAAGGGGATCGGGAAAAATGCATCAGCGTCGGCTTCAATGAACACCTGACAAAACCCATCGACCGCAGAAAGCTGGTCAACATCATCGCCAACTGCTGCGAAGCGGAGTCGGCTGTGAGCTAAAAAGAAAAATGGTGGGTTTCAATAAACAATAAACTCCTGTTGTTTTCATAAAGCCGAATTCTATATGATTCCTGCTTTGGATTAACGCTATCCAGAACGGAAACATAACAATGTCTGATGTCAATGCATCAAGATCTCAAGCGACCATTAAACGGTTACGACAGTCCTTCAAATCGGTCTTCTTGGTTCTGATTGCGTATATACTGAGTTTCGGTCCCGCTTATTCAACCACATATGCTTTCTTTGGGTTGTCTGGTTGTGAACCGGTCTTGAAGATTTACGCTCCTGTGATTTGGCTTTCTGAATTCACGATTCTTGAGACAGCATTAGGTTTCTACATGATGATGTGGCTCTGGTTCTGGGGATCGATCGTCACATATTGAAAACCGGCTATTTGCAGCCCGGTTATCTTGCCAATATTTGTCATTCACAACACACAAAAAAACCGATAGAGCGTTTTGGTGTTGTCACCTTTTTAGGGGTTCTGCAGATACGAGGCCAGTTTTTTCCTGGCGGCTTCCCTTGCCTGGCTCTCGACATCGGCGAGCTTGACCGGGGTGCCCGCTTTCTGTCTGCTCAGATCAGCGGCTGACATGAACGTGTAGATTTCGATCGACTCTGCCGGCGTAACTGGCGCTTTGCCCGTGCGGAAGAATTTGACGACTTCGACCAGCAGCGGTTCATAACCACTGAAGCTGCCGATCTGTGCGATGCCTTTCGTGCCGAATGCCGTGCCGCCATAGCCGCCCTGGTAGCCATTGTCGGCTTTGCGCCGCCCGCGAAAGGTGCCGATGCGACCTGTTTTCCAGGTGCCGACGGCCAGGTCGGTTTCGGGGGTATGGACGCGCACGACGGTTTCGCAGCCGGGCCCCATGATCGTGTACAGGGTCTCAACACCGTGAATGCCGTACCAGTAAAAGTCGGGGTGCGTGCTTTCCACCGGACAGGGGCTATAGGCGTCGCAGCCGATGATTTCACCAATCACGCCGCCGTTAATCTGTTTGGCTCCGTCCGTGTATCGCAGTGAAGAGGAACTGAAGACAGGCGTTTTGAAATGTTCCGCGGCCTCGTAGATGGCGATGACATCGGTCAGATCACCGGCGATCGGTTTGTCGACAAACAGCGGCTTGCCCGCTTTCAAGACCGGCAGCGCCTGTTCCAGATGCACCCGACCATCATTACTTTCCAGCAGGACAGCATCTACCTTCTCAAGCAAAGCTTCGATACTGGGAACGATTTCCACGCCCTGCTTTTTCACCGCTTCCGTAATTTCCGGAACGCTTTCCAGACTCTCTTTGATGGAACGGCTTCCCTGTGGATAAGCGGCGACCACTTTGCAGTGTTTGAATTCTTCGTATTTTGAATCAGGATCGTTCAGGATTTGAGAGAAGTTGCTGGAGTGTGATGTATCCAGACCGATGATACCGATGCGGAGCGTTTTCGGTTCTTCCGCATGACTGGAAGCCGGAATGCAGAATAAAACCAGCAGAAGCAGACTCAAAGGAATACAGGTGACGCGAAGTGGGTGACTCATTGCTCAAACTCTCCAAATTCAGAACCTTCAGTGAACTCCATGAATTCATACACGGCACCATCAATCAGCACAAACACGACTTTCAGATTTTCCATCGCCTGGAACGGGCCCAGCAGGATTTCGAGGCCTTTTATTTCTTCGTCGATATCCGGGACTTTAAAGGCGATGTGCGGCTGATTGCGGACCGGCCCGGTAACCGGGGTGTCGGCTTCGAAACGCAGGTATTCAATTTTGTAAGGATGCTCGTTGGGATTGGTGACGAAGACTTTTGTTTCCGGAACATAAATTTCGCCAGGCTGTGGATCATCGGTAATCACGCCGACATGATGAAATTCTCGCATGGCAGTTCCCTGAAACCGTTGAAATTGATTTTGTCTGTCACCTTTTTTTGCAGATCTGATTCTACCGCGAGGGAGATGACAGTTCAAAGTGGGAGGAAAAATAATTCGAATTCTCAACCCGTGGTATAAAAAGGTTCCTGCCGTTTCAGCTTTCTATTCCCATTGTGATGTGAAACGGGTTGATACTCGCCAGGCGGGTCGACACATGGGACGGCCCCTACGATGAATCGATTGGCTTTTCTGTTCTGAATTGTGCGCTTGCTCTGACAGTTTCCTGTTGCCTGCGGCAACCCCGGATTACATCCGGGGCTACCCATTCGATTCTTTGGTGACTTTCGTGGTAGAGAATCTCTTTGAATGTCTGTTCTGGTCGGGTTCGAAGAGAGACTTTACAGCGTGCTTTAAAACAGAGACACTGAAGCTGTCAACGAGGTGACAGTTAAGTGGCGAGCAGAGGCAGCAGGAGAAACATTGATGGAACATTTGAAAGTCGGAATTATTGGTGCGGGTGGGATTGCCGCCAAGATGCATCTGCCGGAACTGCAGACCGTGGATCACTGTGATGTGGTGCTGCTGGCCGGTCGGAAGCAGTCGCGGCTGGATGTGCTGTGTCGCAAGTTTCATGTGCCCCGTTTCACTCACGATTATCAGGCCGTCATTGACGATGAAGAAGTGAACGCGGTGGCGATCGCACTGCCGCATCCCCTGCATGTGGAATGGGGAATCAAAGCCATCCAGGCAGGCAAACACGTTTTTATGCAGAAGCCGTTAAGCACGTCGATGGATGAAGCAGATGCGTTTGTGGAAGCGACCGACAATCACAATCAGACGGTACTGGCTTTGCCCTACATGTCGAATCCGCATGTACTGGCCTGTCGCAATTATATTCAAGACGGAAAACTGGGCACGATTTCCTCTGCCCAGGCGCGGGCCAGTCATGGGGGGCCGGAAGTTTATTACGCGGGCATTCAGCAGATCCTGGAAGAGAAACCCGCCGACGATTTGTGGTTTTTCGATGCGGACAAAGCGGATGTCGGGGCGCTGTTTGATATGGGCGTGTATGCGATTGCCAACCTCGTGGGAGTCGCCGGCGCGGTGAAGTCGATCACGGCGAAGCTGACGACCGTGGCCAAGCCGACGAAGCTGGAAGACACAGCGTCGATGATTCTCGAATTCGAAACCGGTGCCCTGGGAACAGCGCAGACCGGCTGGTGTGATGCCGCCCGGACCTATGAATTCTCCGTGCATGGGACAGAAGGAAAACTGGTCAGCAGTCGCCAGGCAGAGTCGCTGCGGTATTACTGTCCCAGTTCGCAGGTGGATGAAGACGCACCGCTGATTGAAGAAATCGTAGATCTGTCGACGTACCCGGTGCAGAATTCGCATCAGCACTGGGCTGACTGTATCCGGAAGGGGATTCAGCCCCCCTTATCGAATGCGGCGACGGCCCGGCATGTGACGGAGATCCTGCTGGCCGCGTTGAAATCATCACGCGAAAACCGCACGGTGGACATTACTTCCCGCCTGAGCGTCTACTGATTGTGCCTGCAAATTACGGGAATCGCAGTCGATTTTATTGATTTTGAGAGACGGCACTGCCGGTACGGTGTCGTTTGAGGACGCGGTTGACTATAAATGTGCTGTGGTGGAACGATCGTTTCTACCGCCGCGTCTGGTATTCCAATCTACTTCATTTTTAACGCATTCGGGGAGTGTTCCCAATGACGGAGCGGTCTGAACTCGTTGAAGAACTGCGCTGGAAAAAGATCCCGGTTCTCAATGATGGTTTTGTGTGTCTCGTCGATGTCATGGGCGATGACAGTTCGATTGTTCAGGCAGCCCGCGTCAGTTACGGGGAAGGAACCAAACGGGTTTCCGATGACCGTACGCTGATTCGCTACCTGATGCGGCATCGTCACAGTACGCCCTTCGAAATGGCCGAACTCAAGTTCCTGGTCCGGGTTCCGATGGACTGCTGGCGGCAGTGGATTCGGCATCGGACCGCGAATGTGAACGAATACAGTACCCGCTACTCCGTCGCCATCGATTCAGCCCAGACCACCTTACCCGGCGAATGGCGAACCCAGGCGAGCTCGAACCGACAAGGCAGTGATGCCCCGCTTGCTGAGAATTTAGGGACGAAACTGACCGAAGAAGAGACCGCTTTTCAGAAGCATGCCCGCGATGTGTACGAAGCCCGGCTGGAAGCAGGCGTGGCTCGCGAGCAGGCACGAAAAGATCTGCCCCTGGCGACTTACACCGAAGCCTACTGGAAAATTGATTTGCATAACCTGATTCACTTCTTGAGTTTACGAATGGACTCCCATGCACAGTGGGAGATTCAGGAGTACTCACGGGCGATTGGCGAAGCGATTGTAAAGCCGCTGTTTCCGGTAGTCTGGGAAGCTTTTGAGGATTATCGCCAGGGAGCCCTGTTCCTGACACGTCTGGATAAAGAAGTGCTGGCGCGACTGATGACCAGTGCCGCCGAGAAATCACTGGTGCCCCCGTTTTCCCAGGAAGCGTTTCTGGAAGTGCAGGATGAGACCTGGAAATCCCTGAAACGGAGCCGCGAACGGGACGAATGTCAGTCTAAACTGGAACGGCTGGGGATTCTGAAAGCCGAGAGCTAGTGGCTGTATGTACTCTTTTGTGTGAAAAATTCAAAGAGTATTTCTGCCGTTGGCTTTGCAGATCCTGCATGTTTTGTTATCTTTGTCGTTCCAACTCTGTAGTGAGAGGTCTGTTCACAGGCCTGTTACAGGTGAAAACGTCTGAATTCTCATCACTGATGAGACGATGTATATTCAATTAGTTATGGTTACAACTTTTATTGAAATCAGGAAGAAGAAAAGGTGATTTGAGTGGTTAAGCTTCGGTTACGAGAAAACGAATCAATTCAGGAGGCAGTTAAACGGTTTCGCAAGATTGTAGAACACGCTGGTATCAAAAAAGAGATGCGACGTCGTGAATATTACGAAAAGCCCAGCGATGAAAACCGTAGAAACCGACGCCGTGCTGAGCGTCGCGCCCGCCTGTCTCGTCTGCAGAGTAACCAGTAGTCACTGAGACACCGATCAAAGATATCAAACGCAGTCTAAATCAGGCTGCGTTTTTTTATGCGCGGTAGAGTATCACATGACAGGTACCATGACACGTTAAGACATGGAGTGAGTGAAGATCCTTGTGGGTGGATTTGTGTTTTTTATGGTGCGAAAATTCTGATGGGGAGGTTTTATCTGTTCCCATTGGCCGCGATACCGGGTTGGTACTTGCCAGGCGGGTCGACACATGGGTCGACCCCTACGATGAACGGGTTGGCTTTGTTGTTCTGAATTATGCGTTTGCTCTGACAGTTTCCCGTTGCCTGCGGCAACCCCGGATTGCATCCGGGGCTACCCGGTTCGAGAGGTTTCCCTTGAATTGGACCAGCAGCG
>NZ_CAXAVM010000219.1:0-11271 GCF_963972345.1 uncultured Gimesia sp.
CCCCGGAGAGAACGGTCAGTTGAAACCCTTCCTGGATTTTCGTGCCAAAGGGGGCATGCTGTGGACGGCCATCTTCTCTCCTTATCACAATTCAATTCTGACCGTCGGCGGACGTGATGCGCGGCTCTGGAACGATGTGACTGCGCGTCAGGTCATGGCATTTCATCCACATGGTGTCGTCGCTTCCGCAGCTTTCTCACCGGATGGAAAATGGCTCGTGACAGGCAGCTGGGATAATTCTGCCAAAATCTGGAATACGCAAACTGGCCAGGCAGAAAAGAAGCTTGAACAGAAACACAATGGTTATGTTAACACGGTCCGTTACTCACCGGATGGCAAGCGTATCCTTACCTCCAGCGATGATGGGACTTCAAAAATCTGGGATGCCACCAGTGGTGACATTCAGATGAGCCTGGAGCAGCCGAATACGCATGTGAAAAGTGCCATCTTCTCACCCGATGGATCACAAATCGTAACCGCTTCCAACGACAAAACACTGGTGATGTGGGATGCGAAAGCCGGTAAAAAATTGAAAACATTCACAGGACACGAATGGCCCATTCGGGAGGTCGCTTACTCCCATAATGGTAAACGACTGATTTCAGGATCGGAGGATAACACAGCGATTATCTGGGAGATTGACACCGGGAAGAAAACCGTCCTCGCCGGGCACACAGCACCGGTAGCTTCAGTCGTTTTCTCACCCGATGACAGTCGGGCCTTTACCGCCAGTGATGACGGTACCGCGAAACTCTGGGACACGGATTCCGGAAAGGAAATCCTGACGCTCAGCAGCCATGCACAGGGTGTCACATCGGTCGATTTCTCGCCGAACGGACGTTTTGTAGCGACGGGCAGCCAGGATGGCCAGGCGATTTTATGGCTCACTGTTGACTGGAAGAATAAAGCGCCCCAGGTCGTGCAGTTAAACCGTTAAAAGTGAAAGTGCCCATGCACGCCATAATGCGGTCGGTAAAAGCGGGGCCGCGGACGCGGTCGTACAAACACGACAGAAGGGGAACTGACCACCGTGGGGGTCTGTCGAACGATCACAGGCTCTGCTGAATTCACATAATTGTGCTGCTGCATGAATTCAATCAGAGGGTCGCTGAGCCCCTGCTGTTTGAGCGCAATAATGCTTTGTGGACTCAGGTCAAAAGCGCCTCCCCGACTGCGAATGGCTCCCATGATCACGGAATCACTCACGCCGCTGTGAGCCATCTGCAATACATCGTGATTATGAATCGCAGCGCGGGCCACTCGTTCATGATTTGCCTGGGCAATGGCCACGTCGCGTTCTTCCCGGGCATCTTCTGCGTTTCCAATCAGGCTTCCCGCCAGTCCGCCTGTGGCAGCTCCAATCAGGGCACCTGCGCCGGCGTTACCGGAATGATTTCCAATAATGGCTCCGGTGACGGCACCAATGCCAGCCCCATGCGCGGCCCCTGCTTCGGTATGATTCATCGAAGCACAACCCACTTGGGAAATTAATCCCAGAACCAGCAGGGTGATCCCTGATTTATGTGACAGACAGTTCATTTGTGTGAATCCTTCCACCCTTACTCTTGCACTTTTTACAATTCAGGCGCAATCTAAATTGTAAGAGAGTCCATCAGGATGGCTCTCTCTAAATATATCGGGATTGCAGACCTGCAGTATCAGATATTTTAAATGTTGTACAGACAATTTTTTAAACCCAGATTATAGCCCTGCCACAATTCAATTCTCTAAGCTGTGATATGACGATCTGTTACAATTTTTTATATTGAAAAACGGAATCGACACTGCCTGGTGACTGCTATAATGAGAGACAACTTGCCTGGGGACTATCAGTACAGAGCAATCTGCTTCCCGTAGATCATGAAAGAAAGCAAATTATATTCCATGAAGGAAAAACTTTGATGCACACAACCAAATCAGACCCCGTGACGATGGTCGTGACTGCTCATCCCGCTCCTGGAAATCAGAAAGAGTGGGAAGAAACACTGACGAATACGATTCAGGCTTCTCTCAAATTCCCCGGCCACCTGGGGACCACCGTCCTGAAACAGGAGTCCACCCGGAAACCCACCTACCAGATTGTCCTGCGATTCGATCAACTGGAGAATCTGGAACGCTGGAAGAATTCCCCGGAACGTGAACACTGGATCTCCAAATTGCACGCACTGGAACATTGTCCTCCCGCGATCACTCATAACACCGGTCTGGAAACCTGGTTCGAATTAACACATCATGACGAACAGCAACCGGTCGAGCCTCCGCCTAAATATAAAATCGCGGTCATCGTGTGGATCGCCGTCTATGCCTCCGTCATTCCCGTGATTAATCTCATCCGCCCTCATATGACCGAACTGCATTTTTTGATTTCCAGCGCGATTACAACTTCAAT
This sequence comes from uncultured Gimesia sp., assembly GCF_963972345.1. NCBI lineage: Bacteria > Pseudomonadati > Planctomycetota > Planctomycetia > Planctomycetales > Planctomycetaceae > Gimesia > uncultured Gimesia sp. Next base: position 2,390 of record NZ_CAXAVM010000219.1, read on the forward strand.
CACGGTCCCCCTGATGACATGGGTCATGATTCCTCTCTTAAGCTGGCTGCTCAAAGGCTGGCTTTATCCCGAAAACAGAAAGACCTGATCAGTCAAGACTGCCGTTTAATGCCAGTTACTCCCTTGCCCGCCGATCAGAATCAGACTCGGCGTTCCAGTCAGCCCAGAGAACCAGAAGCTCACCAGCGATAAACACCCAGTTGCTTTGCCTCTGGCAGATGTTCCTCGAGGACAAATTCTGGACGATCATGCGAATTCACATAAGCGGCAATATCCAGCGCATCCTGCTCGGATAAATTTGTCTCATCGGGAGGCATCGCGACTTTCAGCCAGGCGGCCAGCTTGTCGTTACGGCTCATTCCCGCTCCCGTGTTATACGAGTTCTCACCCCAGACCGGCGGTCCCGCTTCGCCTCCAGTTCCCTCGCTCCCATGACAGTCGGCACACTGGTTTGAAAATAATGTCGCGCCGCGTTTTGCATTTGCCAACTCAGTTCGAAGCTTAAGAGGCCTGACATGATTGGGGCCCAGTGGCTTTTCATGATTCATTCGGATCGTATTTCCGGACGAGAGCCAGGTGATATACGCCGTAATCGCGGTCGATACTTTACTTCCCAGCGGAGGTCGCATTCCATTCTGGCTGCGCATGAAACAGTTCAGTACCCGGTCTTCCAGTGTAATCACTCGTTTCTCACGGGGAGACCAGGCAGGATACGCAGTCGCTATTCCCAGAAAAGTAGCGGCACGCGGGTCAGTTCCTGCCTTGAGATGACAGGAACTGCAGGTCAGGGAATTGCCCACATACTCTTTTGACAGTGGATGGACGTTCGTCTGTTCGACAATGGCTCGACCGAGCCTGACAATTTCACCCAGTTCATGAGGAGGGTACTCGCTGGGTACCTGGTACTTTTCAGATTTCATCGGCGGCATTTCAGCCGACACAACCGTCAGGAGAAATGAGCCTGTCAGCAGTAGAATAAATATAATAATCCAGCGATCACGCATGAGGGTCTCTCTTTATGCAATACAGAATCAGAAATTCCAGTCAGTGAAGATGGTCTCCGGATTTTATGCTCAAAGAAGTTCATGGTCTGTGAGAAATAATACAATCTATCATTTTAATAGCGGTACATAAGCGTATCCGTCCGCCTGCAGATTGACCAGGGAAGTCAAAGCAGAGACTGCGACGTCAGCAAACACAACGACTTCTTCCGACTGTTTTCCCTTACCAGTCAGTGATTGACCACATACATAAATGGCAACCCCGGCTTGATGCAGTTCGTGTAAACAATCCAGGTTGGGATTACGTTCTGCTTTAAAATGCTTCGCATACGCATCGTCATTTAATACACACAAGGTTGCATCGCCATGCAGGACAACAGCAATTTTCACCGCCGCCGGTGTTTTACCAGCTCCCTCATATATGTTGATATACCTTGCCAGTTTTTCAATAGCTGGATTCAGCTGGTCGGCTGCCCCTCCTTTCGTGAGATCAACACAGATTTTACTTTCAGCCCGTGGCTGCTGGGAAGCGGCCGGTAGTGCAACGACTTTCCCGTATTTTTGAATTTTCGGGTGAATGTACTCCGTTTTTGTATTATCATTCTTCGCCGCGGGAACAGGATGATTTTTCATCGCTTCGGGGAAACCGCGTTTTACAAATTCTGAAACCGTCTTCGCATGTTCCTGAATCAGTTTTGCAACATAGGGATTCTCAGACGTCTCCAGCACACGCACCCCTTTGGGAGTATCTTCTGTTACCATCTTGATTTGCCCGGCATGTTTGAACAGTTCGGCAAACAGAGGGTCACGCATCCGAATGGGCTGCCGCTTTTCAATCCGTTCTTTCATCCAGTAGACATGCTCCCTGATTTTCGCAGCAACCTGTGGATCGTCGGATTCTGCCAGGGTCTGAACCCCGTTGGGAAGCACACGGACTTCACGCTTTATTTTCTGGTGATTCTCGAGCAGATAACGAAAATCCATATGATCGCGGTCATGTCCCTGCCCTTGCCCGGCACCTCCCTTACCTCGACCGTGACCATGACCTCGACCTGCTGGTCCATGCTGGGCCAGAACAGATCCAGCGGCCAGGCAGACCAGGAGAATGAGCATTCCAGTTCGCAATAACGTCGTCTTCATTGATTTCTTCCTTTTTTACAATTTGTAAGTATTCGTGAATTGATCGACCGGTATAAAAGCAATCAGACGCGTCCCTTGAGCATGCCTCTCCAGTACAAAACCGGCAGCAGATATTTTTTCAGCAGCCACATACTCCAGCGTTCCTGCGCCTGATTGATCGGAAATGTTTCATCCGGATTCTTGTCGTAATCAAATTCTGCCAGAACGAGTTTTCCATAACCTGTCACCAGGGGACAGGATGTATAACCGTTGTATGTGGCAGTCAGCGGTTTACCCGCGATCAGGGACTTCAGGTTTTGGACAACCGTGGGCGCCTGCTTGCGAATTGCTGCCGCTGTTTTTGAAGTCGGCAGATTACTGCTGTCGCCCAGCGCGAAGACATTCGGGAACCGCACATGCTGCAACGTATTTTTATTGACATCGACCCACCCATTCTCGTCAGCAAGAGAACTCTCTGCGATAAATGTGGGAGGTCCCATCGGAGGGGTAACGTGAATCATGTCGTATTTGACAGAGCTTTCCTCACCCGTTTCCAGATCACGAAATATCGCTTCTTTCGTATCAGCAGAAATGGCAACCAGACTCTGATTAAACCGGGTTTCAATACCTTTTCGTTTTACAACCTGCTCCAGAACCTTCCGATATTTCTCGACTGCAAACAGGCTGCCAGTACCCGAGATAAATATGATTCTGCATTGATCTCTGATTCCCTGCTGGCGAAAATAATCATCAGCCAGATAACAGATCTTCTGTGGGGCACCTCCACATTTAATTCCTGTGACGGGCTGGGTAAAAATGGCCGTCCCCCCCTCGAAATGACTGATATTGTCCCACGTACTGCCGACAGACTCGAAGGAATAGTTACTGCAGACTCCAGCCTGTCCCAGATTTTCTTTTAATCCTTTGACGTTATCCCAATTAATTTGAATCCCGGCGCAGACAACTAGGTAATCGTATTTAATCGTTTTCCCATCGCGCGTGATCAACTGATTATGTTGTGGTTCAAATTTGATAACCGCATCACGAATCCATTTCGCTTTGCGGGGAATCACAGAAGCTTCGTCACGTCGTGTTTTTTCCATACGAAAAGCGCCCCCGCCTACGAGGGTCCAGGCGGGCTGGTAATAGTGGCTGTCGGAGGGATCCACGATGGCCACATCCAGCTGATTCGACCAGCCCCGGGTGAGCTTTGAGGCAACAGTGATTCCAGCTGTCCCACCGCCAACGATTACAACCTGGTGATGAATCACCCGGCCAGAGCCATTCATGGCCGGCTCGTCTCTCTGATGGTTTTTAACGGGTTTGGAAATCATTTGCGTTCTCCGAAAAAAGTTGATGTGAAACGGGAATCCACTTCGCAACGGTCAACCTTCGATTGTTTCCCCGATATGCGACCGGGTATTTCAGCCTCAGGGGGGCTCGGCCTGTGGCAGCACCTGAACAGGCATGTTTTGACTCCCAGGCGAGGCAGGAGATATACATGAAACACGATCCATGCTGCGATGATTGCCAGTAAAACCAGGATTGGACTCATTATAATTTCTCCAGGGAACAGGCCTTGATACTGCCGGGACTGCAAGTGACACCATTCTCAACCGAAATCGTGGCAGGCAAGCCGGCTGCCTGCCATGCCTGGAAGCCACCTGCCAGATTGATGACCTCAATCCCAGCAGCCTGTAAAATACTGGCCGCAATTGCAGATCGTGCCGAACTCTGACATTGCACGACAACCGGTTTTGACCGCTCAATTTCAGCCAGGTGTTCTGGAAGATGCCCCAGAAAACGATGTTCGGCCTGAGGAATATGGCTTGCATTCCATTCTGAGTCTGATCGAACATCGATCAGTTTGACTTCACAGGATTCAATCCGCGCCGCAATGTCTTCGGCGGAAACCACAGCATAACTTTCAGTCGCCAATTCTTTCGCGATGACCTCAGAGCGCCGAAATGCACCCTGTAACTGAGTATCGATGCCAATTTTCTGCAACACACGAACCGCCTCTGATAAATCAGCAGTTTCCGTGATGAGATAAACCGGCTTTGAATAGTCAATGAGCCACCCCGCCCATCCCGACAGCATCGACAGGGGAATATTCACTGTTCCCGGCACATGGGCTTGTGCAAACTCTGCTGAAGGAGTGAGATCAAGTAGTGTCGCCTGAGGACTGTATTCACCTATTCTCGCCGGATCAAGATAATCAGGCAGACCGGTATCCCCGATTATGCCAGGACCTTCTTTATTGACCCGTTTCATCACAGCAAAATATTTGGGTGCTTCGGGCTGGTCAGACAGAATGTATTTTACAAAAGCGGTTTCATCATCAAACTGCAGTGCAGGGTTGAATCGTTTTTCATATCCCACGGTGGAAGACGGGATCGCCCCCAGTCCTTTGCCACAGGCACTCCCTGCCCCGTGAGCTGGCCAGACCTGCAGGTAGTCGGGCAGACCTTTAAACCGTTCCGCCGAATGATACAACTGATGCGCACCCGCTTTCGCACTCCCCATGATGCCCGCGGCTTCTTCCAGCAGATCCGGGCGGCCAATCGAGCCAACAAAAACAAAGTCGCCGGTAAAGATCCCCATCGGCTCAGTCGCTCCGCCCCCCAGGTCTGTCAGCAGAAACGAGATACTTTCGGGAGTATGACCCGGAGTATGTAGAACCGCAAATCTGATATTTCCGATTTGGAATGTATCGCCATCTTTCAGCAGTTGTGTATCATACTGATCTGCGTATTCATACTTCCATTCGGCCGGACCTTCATCTGAGACATACAATTTTGCGCCAACGCGATCGGCCAGTTCTCGTGCCCCGGAAACATAGTCGGCATGAATATGTGTTTCTGCAACGGCAGTCAGTCTGACACCTTCTCGTTGCGCTGTTTCGAGGTATTGATCAATATCCCTGCCCGGGTCCACAACGATTGCTTCGCCGGTTTTTTGACAGCCCACCAGATAAGAAGCGTGGGCCAGCTTCGGATCGTAAAAATATTTCAGCAACATCACTCTTCTCCTTTGTTATTGTGAACAGGTATCTGACTTTCCGCTTGAATCTGCTTCGAAGCTACTATCACCGCAGTAGCAGGCGCGGCAGGATGCAGGTATTTGCCGCCCTCACGTACTATGACAAACCCACCCAGCAGAATCAGAAATCCAGCAAAGACCGATTTCAGCATTTGCTGGTTCAACCGTGTATTAATGTGACGGCCGATCATGCTGCCAACGATACCCATGACTGCGAAAATCAATATCGTCTGCCAGTCGACTGACATGTGATTCGCTGACAGAAAGTACTCGTACCTGGCAAAACCAACGGCAGCCTGAAATACGATGATGACCAGACTGGTCCCGATTGCCAGTCGCATGGGAAGTTTGCCGAGGATGACCAGGGCCGGCACAATCAGAAAACCGCCTCCCACCCCGACAAAGCCAGTCAGAAGACCGGCGAAAATGCCTTGCAGCACCATTTTCCAGGCGGGGGACCGCCTGGGTGACTCATTGCCGTTAGCGTCGATCGTTTCTGGTTTTCTAAGCATGATCAACGCAGCCCCTAAGAGAACGCTGCCAAAAACGACCAGCTGAACGGCCTCTGCCGCCAGTCCGCCTGACCAGGCACCCACCAGTGTCCCCAGCATTCCAGGGAGTCCAAAACAGAACACACTACGCCAGTCAATCTGTTTCGCATTGGCATAGGGAATCGCTGCAGCGATGGCAATCAATCCCACAATGGCCATTGATTCCGCTATAGACTCCTTGGTCCCGTGTCCGACCAGGTAGATCAGTACCGGAACTGTAATCGCTGAGCCACCCGCCCCCAGCAGACCTAAGGTTAACCCGATCAATAGTGAACCAGCCAAAATATAAACCACGATACTGTTCCGTTCAGTCCTGAGATTCTGATTCGCAGACAGTAGTCGAAGTATTCCCTCTGACATCCTGTCCTGACACAACATTATATCGTAATATTGCGATATATCTACATTTAATCGAAACAGATTGGCAATATTAATTCGGACAGACGTCACTGCTGAGATTGTGGAGAGGAGCCCCCTTCTCAGCACGCGATTGCGTTTTTAATTTCCGGAACGGGGCAAAAGGCATAAGCCCTTACAGGGTATAGCTTAGCAGCTCATTACATGTGTGATAAATTTGAAATACAGAATCCTTCAATAACCATAGACAGGTTTGATTTCACGCAAGAATTGTTGACAAACTGACCTCCAATCGAACTGGACACTCAACGTGGTCTCAAAAAAACGCGTTGAGTTAATCCCTTTGTGACACGAATTGGCCCCCTGCTCCCGTTTCCGACAGCATCCTGTCGGGGCTCGGTTTCCCTCGGCACGGCTCTCAGTATTGGAGCGTGTACTTTCGGTATAGGATGTAGTAAAACAGTTTGGATTCAGAATGAACTCAATGTGCCGCCGTCCGTTCTGACTCTGTTCTTAAGGATTTCAAAGGAAGATTATATGGATCGCCTCGGCCGGATCTATGCCATTTTACTCGTTCTGGTTTTATCCCAACTGGTCGGAAAACTCTCTGCGACAGAAGATCTGAACCCGCGGCTGCGAGAACTCGATTTTTCTCCTTTTCAAAAATCACTGGATCGCTTCAAAGCGACAAGAGCCGAGGAAATCCATGATCTGGTGATTGATGCTACCATCTCGGATCTGCAGGCAGCCCTTGAGGCTGGCAGACTGACTTCGGAAGAACTCACCCTTTACTTTCTCGATCGTATCCAGCGTTTCGATCAGAACCTGCGCAGCTATACCGAACTCAATCCCCGTGCGCTGCAGGAAGCCAGAACCGCGGATGCTTCAAGGGGGAAAGACTCGAAACGCGGTCCCCTGCATGGCATACCCGTGAATCTTAAGGATAACATCGATACCAGGGCCCCCCTTCATACGACCTGTGGTGCCGAAATCCTGCTCAATCACAGCCCCGACAAGGATGCCGAACTCGTAACCCGCCTGCGTTCTGCCGGTGCGGTCATATTAGGAAAAGCCAGTCTCTCTGAATTTGCAGGTGCTTTAACCATGGACCCTTCGGGTGCGAATGCCGTCAGCGGCGCTGGTGTGAATCCTTACGCTCCCGAACTGGATGTCTCCGGTTCCAGCAGTGGATCTGCAATTTCGACCTCAGCTTATCTGACGACAGCCAGTGTTGGCACTGAAACATCGGGCTCACTGATTTCACCCGCTTCGCAAAATGGGTGTGTGAGTATGAAACCCAGCCGGGGAGTAGTAAGCGGCACGGGAGTGATCCCCCTGGTCCGCTTTCAGGACTCAGCAGGTCCTGTGGCCCGCAATGTCACGGATGCTGCGATCATGCTGGCAGCAATGGACCAGGCAGACGTCGATTATGCAGCCACTTTAAATACGGAAGCCCTGCGGAACGTTTCAGTCGGCGTATTACGGGATGAGATTCTCTGGTCTTCCGCCCCTGCTCTCCCCCTCGAATGGTTTTCTGAACAACATGCGATCATGCAGAAAATCGATCGGGGGCTGCAGAAATCGCACGCCAGCTCCCAGGCAATCCAGCTACCGCCCGAACAGCTCACATCGTTAAGCAGGCTGATTTTCATAGGGCTCGCTCAAGATTCGATCGGCTACCTGATCAATGCGGGAGCACCAGTCGCTTCTCTGAATGATCTGAGAAATTACAACGAACAGCAGCCTGAGATCCGCGTCCCGTTTGGGCAGCTGCTTGTCCGCTATGGTTGTTCCCTGATCGGTGAATTCGCAGATCAGGTTGGCTCCAGCGAAAACGATCTGACAAACCAATATCAGCAACTGGCTTTGCAACTTCGTAAACAGGCGGCAGACATACTCGACAATATATTTAACGAAAATGAGATCGACCTGATCGTCAGCCTGGCGAATGACCAGTCCCCGCTTTATGCAACCGCCGGTTATCCTGCGATTACCATTCCACTCGGTCTGGATGACGACGGTTCCCCTATCGGAGTCACCCTTATCGGCCGAAAAGGGGATGATGCCAAACTGCTTTCCCGGGCATTCGCCTTTGAACAGGCTACAAAATACCGGGTCAATCCGGGAAAACCATTCAGACAGATTCAGAAATTCCAGGCTGTTACCTTTGACCTGAAGTCTCCCAACGTTCATTTCGGTAACAGCCTCTCTCTCGGATCAGCCAGTCATCATGTCCAGTCCGTGCCCATCCGCCAGCAGATCAATGGCATGGTGCTTGGTATGTCGGTCCGGGATCTCAATCAGGATCGAATACCAGAAGTCTACATTTCAGTACGGATCGATGAAGAAACAGACTCCCTGCTCATCTATACGCTCAACAGCAGACACGCATTGACCAGGGTCGAATTCCCCCCACTGGATCCCTCTGCCGGCTATTACGGAAACGATCGCTATGTCTTGCAGGATTCGACGATCACGCGAATCTTTCCTCTCTTTACCAGTGATCCCGACGACATACGACCCACGGGAAAAAGTCGACAGATTACCTACCAGCTGAAACTGGATGCCGATCGCGTCTCTCTGAAACAGACCCGAATCAGTGAAATCAGCAGTCCCACGACTGACTGATGCAGGTTATCCAGCCGGTCGCGATTCCCCTCGATAAACCACTCACCCTCGGCGTTCGTTTTGATCTCAGTAGAAATCTGTTTAAACCTGCTCAGATTTCTCCAACTGTGAAAATTCGACTTGACCGCGGCGCGCCAACAGCGATAAGCGCTGTTTTGAGTCGCGCGCGTGCCCAGTTTACAGT